>JBBQBU010000118.1:0-13100 GCA_038318015.1 Chloroflexota bacterium
CTCCGGCGAGGACTCGCCGCTGATGGTGCCGCCCGGTGCCACCTACGAGGATGTCCCGGACGGCATCGGCGCGTCAGAGAGCCTGACCGCGCTGGTGCTGGGTCTGGGCGACGTGGACGGCGGCAGCAATAACTGGGTGCTGCACGGCAGCCGCACGGCATCGGGCAAGCCGCTGCTGGCCGGCGATCCGCACCGCGCCATCGACGTACCGAACGTCTACTACCAGAACCACATCATGTGCCCCGAGTTTGACGCCATCGGCTACTCGTTCGTCGGGTCGCCGGGCATCACGCACTTCGGGCACAACGAGCACGTCGCCTGGGGCGTGACCACCGCCAACAGCGACTCTCGCGACTTCTTCATCGAGAAGTTTGCGCCGGGCGACCCGTCGCGCTACGCATTCAAGGGCGAGTGGCTGCCCGCCAAGCAGCGCCGCGAGACGATCACTGTGCGCGGCGCTGACCCCGTCGAGGTCGAGGTCACCACAACCCAGCACGGCCCCGTTGTCATCGGCGACCCGGCGAGCGGCTGGGCGCTGGCCCTCGCCTACGCCTCGATCCGCGAGCCGAACTGCACGTTCGACGCGCTGCTGCCGATGCTCCGTGCCCAGACGGTGGACGAGTTGGACGAGGCGAAGCGGTCGTGGGTGGATCCCGACAACAACTTCGTGATGGCCGACACCAGCGGCAACATCGGGTACCTGACGCGCGGCCAGATACCAGTGCGCTCGATGGAGAACGCGTGGTTGCCGGTGCCCGGCTGGACCGGCGAGCACGAGTGGCAGGGACTGGTGCCTTTCGAGGAGATGCCGCGCGCCCGCAATCCAGAACAGGGGTTCATCGCGACGGCGAACCAGCGCATCGTCGGGCCAGACTTCCCGCACCACATCTCGCTGGACTGGGCACCGCCGTACCGCGCGGCCCGCGTGAACGCCCGTCTGCGCCCGCTGACCGCCGCCACCCCCGCCGACATGGCCGTCGTGCATGCCGACACGGTGTCGATCCCGAGTCAGGCGTTCATCAACCTGGCGCGGGCCATCAAGCCGCAGAACGCGGCCTCCAGCGAGGCGCGGGACCGGGTGTTGGCCTGGGACGGCACGATGCGCCCGACCGATGTCGGTGCGACGCTGTACGCTGTCTGGCGCGAGGAGATCACGGCGGCGATTCTGGCGAACCCGCTCTTCGCGCCGCTGGCTGCGACCGGCGGCGTCTGGGCGCTCCAGCCGGCGCAGGATGTGTCGCTGGCGCAGCGCTTCCGCAACGCCTTCTACGGGCTGCTGGTGCAGCGCGACGCCTCGGTGCTGCCGCCGGGTGAGACCTGGGAGTCCATCGGGGCCACGGCGTTGTCGGCGGCGGTGGCGTGGCTGACGGAGACGCTCGGCGCGGATCAGGGCACCTGGGAGTGGCAGCGCATCCACCGGACCCGGCCGAGGCATCCGTTGTCGGCCACGTTCCCGGAGGCCGCCGAACTGCTGGACCCGCCGTCGGTGGGCGTGGGCGGCGACGGCGACACGCCGCAGAACGGCACGTTCGCCTGCCTAGACGCCCACGACTTCACGATCACGGCCAGCTCGGTGACGCGCTACTGCTTCGACCTGTCGGACTGGGACGCCAGCGGCTGGACCAGTCCGCTCGGGGCGTCCGGGCACCCCGGCAGCCCGCATTACGCCGATCAGGTGACGGCCTGGAGTGAGCAGCGGCTGTTCCCGATGCTCTACACCTGGGCGCGCATTGAGGCCGACGCCGAGTCCCGCCAGCGCCTCGCCCCCGCCTGAGGTAGCACATCGCGCATGGTTGAGGTCGGTCGATGACGGTGATCTGGGGCGAGCGGACCACGCTGCGCCCGGTGTCGCCGGCCGACCTTGACCTGTTGGCCGGCTGGCTCACGGACCCGGAGGTCTACCGCTGGTGGGGCGGCAAGCCGCTGCCTCGCGCGGAGGTCGAGCGCCAGTTTATCGAGCACGATCCTGATACGGAGCCGTTCATCGTGGAGGCGCGAGGACCGGGCGAGGTCAGCGGGACGCCAGTCGGCTACCTGCAATACTGGCTCGGCGACGAAGGCCCACACGCGGACACCGCTGGCCCAACCGGCGTGGATGCGACGACCGACGCGGCATCGGACCCAGACGCGGACCCCGACCTTGACACGGCCCGGCCGACCGGCGGCATCGACATGTTCCTGATCCCGTCAGCGCGCGAGCAGGGGCTTGGCTCGGATGCCGCCCGCGCGATGGTGCGCTATCTGCTGGACGTGCTGAAGTGGCGGCGCGTGACCGCGGACCCCGCCGTTGACAACGCCCGTGCTATCCGCGCCTGGGAAAAGGCCGGCTTCGTGTTCGAGCGCGACTGGCCAGACCACCCGGACGAGCCGGCCGTGCTGCTGTCCATCAACGCCGAGCCCTGACGCGCTATCCTGCCGTAGCGACCGTGCAAAGGAGCATGTCATGCGTCTTGTAACCTGCCGCGTCAACGGTGAAGTGCGCGCTGCTGCCCTGGTCGAACATGCGGGCGCGCCGCACGTGGTCGATCTGCACGCGGCCGACATGTTGCTGCCGGCCGCCGTGCTGGGGCTGATCCAGGGCGGCCCGCCGGTGCTGGACCGGGCGCGGGCGGCCGTGGCCGATGCGCTGGCGGCTCCGGTGCCGTCGGTCGTGCGGGCACTGGCCGACGTGACGCTGCTGGCCCCGGTCCCGCGCCCGCCGAAGATCGTCTGCATCGGCGTCAACTACGCGGACCACGCCGCCGAGGCGGGCCGGGCGCTCCCGCGCTGGCCGAGCGTCTTCCTCAAAGCGCCGTCGTGCATCGTCGGCCCCGGCGACCCCATCGTGCGCCCGCCGACCACCGAGCAACTCGACTACGAGATCGAATTGGCGATCGTCATCGGGAAGACGGCCAAAAGCGTCAGCCGCGACGACGCGATGCAGTACGTGGCCGGCTACACGATCATGAATGACGTGAGCGCGCGCGACTTGCAGCTTGGTAAGGACGGCGGCGTCATCCTGGGCAAGAACTTCGATTCGTCCGCGCCGCTCGGGCCGGTGCTGGTACTGGCCGACGAGATCCCAGACCCGACGCACCTGCGCCTGCGAACCTGGGTCAACGGCGCGCTGCGCCAGGACGGCAACACCCACACGCTGATCTTCGACATCCCGGCCATCATCGCCTTCCTGACCCAGCAGATGACGCTGGAGCCGGGCGACATCATCGCCACGGGCACCCCGGCCGGCGTCGGCCTGGGGATGTCCCCGCAGGTGTGGCTCCAGCCCGGTGACGCCATCCGCATGGAGATTGACGGCATCGGCGTGCTAGAAAACGCCGTCGTGTAGCCTGTCCCCAGCATGGGGCGGGAATGGCGGCGGCCACGGCACAGTTGCAGCCGTTCAGCGCCAGCACCGCAGCCGTGCGCCACCTGGGAGGATCAACCGTTGAGCACGCAGAAGAGGCCGATCCGCGTCGGCGTCACGTTTCCACAGACCGAGATCGGGGCTGATGTCGGCGGCGTGCGGGCGTACGTCCAGGCCGCCGAAGGCATGGACTTCGCGCATCTGCTCATCTATGACCACGTCCTCGGCGCGGATCCCGCCGCCTACCCCGGCTGGAGCGGCCCATACACCGCCAACACGATGTTCCACGAGGTCTTCGTGCTGTTCGGGTACGTGGCCGCCGCCGCCCCGAAGCTGGAGCTGGTCACGGCCGTCGTCATTTTGCCGCAGCGGCAGACGGCGCTGGTCGCGAAGCAGGCCGCTGAGATCGACGTGCTGACCGAAGGCAAGTTCCGCCTGGGGGTCGGCATCGGCTGGAACTGGGTCGAGTACGAGGGGCTGGGCCTGGACTTCAAGAACCGGGCGCGCCGCTTCGAGGAGCAGATCGGGCTGCTGCGCCGCTACTGGCAAGAACCAACGTTCACGCATGAAGGCCGCTACGAGAAGGTGGCGGCGGCCGGCATCAACCCGCTGCCGATCCAGCGCCCCATTCCCATCTGGATCGGCGGGTCGGCCGAGCCGGCCCTGAAGCGCGCCGCCGAGGTCGCAGACGGCTTCTTCCCGCAGCGCCCGCTCGAAGGCGGCTGGCCGGCCACGCTGGAGAAGATGCGAGGCTGGCGCGAGGCCGCCGGCAAGGACTGGGCGTCATACGGCATTGAGGCGCGCATCAACGCCGGCACCGGCACCCCCGACGACTGGCGGCAGGCGTACGACGAGTGGCAAGCCCTCGGTGCGACGCACATCACCATCAACACGATGAACGGCGGGCTGGTCGGGCCGGACGCGCACATCCAGCGGGTGCGCGAGGTTAAGGCCGCCATCGGCAGCTAGGGACGCGAGAGGCAGGGCGGTTCCGGGTGGCGACGCCTCGGCCGTCCTGTACGCACCAGCACCCCACACCTGACTGACACCAGACGGCACGGGAGGGACGACGACATGTCCATCATTCGGCTGTACACCGGCGACGACGGCGAGACGCACCTGGAAGAACTGGACCTTGCGGCGCATCCCGAGTTGACCACGCTGCACGGGGCCAAAGGCATCGTGTTCCGCCGCCACGAGGCCGGCAACTCGATTGACTTTCACGTGGCACCACGACGCCAGTACATCATCAACATCTCCGGCGCTGTCGAGTACGTGCTTGGCGACGGCTCGGTGCATCGGTTCGGGCCGGGGCACGTGACGCTGGCCGAAGACCTGACCGGGCACGGCCACGTGACGCGCGTGCCCGGCCCGGAGCCGCGCATCAGTGTCGCTGTCCCCCTCGCCGACGTCTAGCGCTGCGAGCGCGTGGTCAGTAGTTTTCGGAGCCCCTCACCCCCGGCCCCTCTCCCACAAACGGCGAGGCCCCTCGGCTACGCCGCCTCCCCGCGTCATGCGTGGGCGAGGGGAGGCTCTGGACAGTGGTTCGCCCGCGCACCGGGAGAGGGGGTGAGGGGGCAGGGGGTGAGGGGGTGAAGGTAGCCGTGGAGCCACGCAGCGTTGCCGAGCAGTGGAGCGCACACTTCCTGAGCACGCCGTTCGAGCGGCTGCCTGCTGATGTTGTTGAACACGCGAAGCGCGTGCTGCTGGACTACCTGGGCGTCGCTATCGGCGGGGCCAGCCTGCCGATGGCGCAGATTGCCGCGTCGTACTTCGTGGAGCTTGGCGGGAGGCCAGATGCCAGCCTGATCCTGGATGAGCGGCGGCTGCCCGCTATCCACGCGGCGCTGGTCAACGGCATCTACGGGCACGCATTGGACATGGACGACGGGCACCGCATGGCGGCCGGTCATCCCGGCGTCGCGACGCTGCCGGCTGCGCTCGCCGCCGCCGAGGTCCACGGCGCAAGCGGCCCCGACCTGTTACGCGCCATCGTCTGTGGCTACGAGGTCTTCGTGCGGATCGGGGCACACCTCAACCCCGCCCATCTGCGGCGCGGCTACCACACCACGGCCACCGTCGCGCCATTTTCGGCGGCGCTGGCGGCCGGGCTGCTGGCCGGCCTGAACACGGAGCAGTTGACGCGGGCGCTTGGGCTGGCGGGGGTGCAGGGGGCCGGCCTGATGGAAGTGTTCCATGATGGCGCGATGGCCAAGCCGTTTCAGGTTGCGCGGGGCAGCGCCGCCGGGCTGCTGGCGGTTGACCTCGCGGCGCGTGGCGCGCTCGGGCCGCGCAGCATCCTGGAAGGCGAACAGGGGTTCCTGAACGCGATGTGCGGCGACCGCGCCACTGACGATCTCACGGCGGGTCTGCTGCCGGACGCGGCTCCCGGCCAGGCGATTCGGGCACCCGCCCAGGAAGGTGATTGGGCGATCCGGGGCGTCTACTTCAAGCTGTACGCCGCCTGCCGCCACACCCACGCCGCCGTGGATGCCGCCCGCATGCTCCGCGACGAACACGCGCTGACGCCCGAACAGGTGCAACAGGTGGTCGTCCGCACCTACGCCGTGGCCGACCAGTTGTGCGGCGCGACGGCCCTCCCGAGCGGCCCGTCAGAGGCGAAGTTCAGCCTGCCGTACACGGTGGCGCTCGGGCTGACGGTAGGGCACGCTGCGCCGTCGTGCTTCACGCCGGCGCTGGTGGCCGACGAGACGCTCCGGGCGCTGGCCTCCCGCGTGCGCGTCGAGATCGACCCGGCGATAGAGCGCGCCTATCCGGCCCAGCGCACCGCCGCGCTTGACCTGACAACGAGGGATGGCCGGCTGCTCCAGGCCACCGTGCCCGTCGCGCGCGGCGAGCCTGAGCTGCCGCTCTCGCTGGCCGACATCGAGGCGAAGTTCCGCGACAACGCCCGCGCTGCGCTCTCGGATGAGCAGGCGGAGGCGATCATCGCCGAGGTCCGTGCGCTGGACACGCGGTCATCCTGCACGCGCCTCTTCGACCTGCTGGCGGGCCGCGCCAGTCCGGTCCCCGCCGCCTGATGCACACGCACTGCTCGCCTAGCCGCCGACGTCGTTTGTGGCAGCGTGCTACGATGCCAGCGTGAAGATCAGCTATCGCGTTGGCGTCATGCCCGGCCCCTGGCCCGACGACGCCGTGCTGCCCGGCTTCCTCTGGGAGTTGATCGACCTGTGCGAGCGGTCGGAGATCGACTCGCTGTGGTTCTCGGAGCGGCTGTCGTCGCCCATCCCGGTGCCCGAGCCGATGATCACGATGGCTGCGCTGGCCGCCCGCACGACGCGCCTCAAGTTTGGCCCCAGCGTCCTGACGATCCCGTTCCGCTCGCCGGTAGTGCTGGCGCGCGAGATCGCGATGCTGGACGCGCTCTCTGACGGACGGATGCTGCCGGCGGTGGGCATTGGGGCGGAAGACGAGCGGTCGTTCAAGGCGGCCGGCGTCCCCGTCCGTGAGCGTGCCCGCCGCGCCGACGAGGCGATCCAGATCATGCGGGCCTGCTGGACTGGCGAGCCGGTCCATTACGACGGCCAGTTCTGGCAACTTGACGGCATCACCGTGCTGCCCCGCCCGAAGCAGAACCCGATGCCGCTCTGGATCGGCGGCAACAGCGAGGCCGCCGCACGCCGGGCTGGCCGCCTGGGCGACGGTTGGATTCCGTCGTTCATCGCGCCGGAGCAGCTACGGACTGGTATCCAGACGACGCAGGACGCCGCCGCGAAGGCGAACCGGCAGGTGGATATCGACCACTTTGGGGCGTTGATGTACTACTGCATCGACGACGACCCCGCCGTGGCCGAGGCCTTGGCGAAGCCGTACATCCCGCCGGGGCGCGCCAGCACCGAGACGCTGGCGCTGTGCACGGCGTTCGGGCCGCCCGCCCTGGTCCGCGAGCGGCTGGAACAGTACGTCCAGGCGGGCGGCTCCAAGTTCGTGCTGCGGCCGATGTGCCCGCCCGAGCGGATGCTTGACCAGTTGGCGCGCCTTGCGACGGACGTGATCCCGGACTTCCAGCGCCGCCGCTGACGCTGCTCGTCAGCCCGGCTGCCTGCGTCCAACCCGGCTGCCTGCGTCCCAGGCGGACGATCACGGTGTGCTGCTCCGGTAACGATAACGCAACTTGACATTGTTAGATTGCCGTCATATGATTTCGCCGTTGCATACGGCCGGTCGGCGTCGACGGGCTCTTGCCCATGACGTGCGGTATGCAGTGTGGGGATGGACCGCCGGCCGAACATCGGGAGGGGTAATGAAGCTCGGACGTCTTTATCGGTCAGCGTTGACCATCGCACTCGCCGGAATGCTCAGCATCCTGACAGTCCTACCTGGGCAGGCGGCAAACACCGTCACCGTGACGGCCGGCAACATGCAGGGTTGGTTGTTCTACAACGATGAGACTGACCAGGTGAATAACGCGCTTGGGTCGTTCGTGACCGGCCCTGGTACTGCACCGCTTGGGGTAGGCAGCGCGCAGATCAGCGTGACCGGCACCCAGCGGCGGAACTTGGCGACGTACCAGTTCGCCGGTACAGTGTTGTCCACCATCAACACACTGAAGTACAGCACGTACAACCCGTCGGCCGGCAATGGCGGATCGGCGAACAACGCAGGCTACCTCCAGTTCAACGTCGATTTCAACGGCACGGACACCTGGCAGCGGCGGCTGGTCTTCGTGCCGAAGGACAATGGGACGGTCGTCCAGAATAGCTGGCAGGAGTGGAGTGCCAGCACAAGCGGGGCGCTGTGGCGCTACTCCGGTCCCACCTGGCCCGGTACTGTGATCTCGGGTACGACCCCTCGGACCTGGAGCGAGATCCTCTCGTCCTATCCCGGCGTCCGCATCCGCGTGACTGATGCGTTCCTGGGCATCCGCGTCGGTGAGCCGTACCCAGCCGGGTATACCGAGAACATCGACGTCTTCAAGTTCGGGGCGGGCTCGCAGTCCGTCGAGTTCAACTTCGAGCCGACCATTGGCCCGCCGACCGACAAGGATCAGTGTAAGAAGGGTGGCTGGAAGCAGTTCAACACCCCAACCTACAAGAACCAGGGCGGTTGCGTCAGTTCGGTCGCGTCGGGCCATTAGGTTCTGACCGGTCGCGAGACCGCACGCGCACCATGGAACAGGGGGCCTCACGCCAGTGAGGCCCCTTCTTCTTGTTGCCTGACCGCACCAGGACGCCGTTCCCGCCCGGTGTGCGAAGATGCCCGCACGTCGCAAGGGAGCGAAGCATGCCATTCATCGCGGTGCGCGATCTTCAGGTGTGGTACGAGCGGCAGGGCACCGGCCCGAAACTGCTCTTCATCAGCGGGACCGGCGGCGACCTGCGCCGCAAGCCCAGCGTCTTCGAGCGCCCCATCGCCCAGCACTTTGATGTGCTGGCATACGATCAGCGCGGCCTCGGGCAGACGACGAAGCCCGAACAGCCATACACCATGGTGGACTACGCGGACGATGCTGCCGCGTTGCTCGACGCGGTCGGCTGGGACCGCTGCCACGTCATCGGCGTGTCGTTCGGCGGTATGGTGGCCCAGGAGTTCGCGTTGCGCCATCCGCAGCGCGTCGAGAAACTGGTGCTGGCCTGCACCGGTAGTGGTGGCGCAGGCGGCGCGTCCTACCCCCTGCACGACCATCTGGACGACTCGCCGGAGGAGCGCGTGCGCCGGCAGACTGTCACCAGCGACTTGCGGCGGGATGCCGCCTGGCAGGCCGCCCACCCCGCCGAGTTCGCGGACCTCATCGAGCAGGGGCTGGCCGGCGGGAGCATCGGCGCGGACGAGCCGGGCCGCGCGGATGGCTACCGCCGCCAGTTGCTGGCCCGCAAGGACCACGACACCTATGACCGTCTGCGGAGCATGACCATGCCGGTCTTCGTGTGCGGCGGGCGCTACGACGGCATCGCGCCGATTCCGAATCAAGAGGCGCTCAAAGCGCGGATTCCTGGCGCGCGCCTCGAACTGTTCGAGGGCGGCCACGCCTTCTTGCAGGACGACCCGCGCGCCTACGAGCGCGTGATCGCGTTCCTTGCGGGCGCGCCGGACGGGTAGCCGTCCGGTGTGTCGCCCGTGTGTGACGATGCCCCAGGCCGGCGCCGCGAACGGCATCGGGGCCGTGCACAACGCCGGACACAGCGTCTCGTACTCGGCGTTCTTGACCTATCGTCGGCCCCGGCCTAGCATTCCGGGCAACATCAACAACATATGGAGCGACATCCCATGGCCGCAGACGACCGTCGCCCAGGCGACCCCGCGAAGACGCTGGACCGCAACATCGCTTTTGAGTTGGTGCGCGTCACCGAAGCCGCTGCGCTGGCCTCGGCCCGCTGGATGGGCAAGGGCAATAAGATCGCGGCCGACCAGGCTGCCGTCAACGCCATGCGCTTCACCCTCGACTCGGTGGACATGGACGGCATCGTCGTCATCGGGGAGGGCGAGAAGGACGACGCGCCGATGCTCTACACCGGCGAGCGCATCGGCAACGGCCTGCCGCCCGAGACGGACATCGCGGTGGACCCCATCGACGGCACGACGCTGCTGTCCAAAGGGCTGCCGGGGTCGGTGGCGGTGGTGGCGCTGGCCCGGCGCGGCTCGATGCTCGGCTGGAAGGGCATCGCCTACATGGAGAAGATCGCGGTCGGGCCGAGCGGCAAGGGCCACGTCTCGCTCGACCTCTCCGTCGAGGAAAATCTGAGATCACTGGCGTCGGCCAAGAAGGTCGATGTGGACGACCTGACCGTGGTCATCCTCGACCGCGACCGCCACGCCGAAATCATCCGCCGGGTGCGCGACGCCGGTGCGCGGGTCAAGCTCATCACGGACGGCGACATCGCAGGGGGCATCATGCCGGCGATGGAAGAGACTGGCATCGACATGCTGCTCGGCATCGGCGGCTCTCCGGAGGCCGTCACCACGGCCTGCGCCCTGAAGGGGATGGGCGGCGACATCCAGTGCCGCTACTGGCCGCGCAACGACGCCGAGCGCCAGATCGCCGAGGAGCAGAACCTGCCGCTCGGCAAGATTCTGACGATCGACGACCTTGTGGCCGACGATGACGTGTTCTTCGCGCTGACCGGCATCACCACCGGCGAACTGGTGCACGGCGTCCGCTACACCCACGACGGCGCGTACACCGAGACGCTGGCGATGCGCGGTAAGTCCGGCACCGTGCGGCGCGTCCAATCGAACCACAACTTCAGCAAGCTGATGCGCTACTCTGCGCTCGCCTACGACGACGGGGGCACCCCCACAGGCGGCAGCGGGGGCGGCGCATGACCTCACTGGCCCCGAAGGGCGACTTCATCGGTGTTGAGGACCGCGTGCACCTGGCGGCCGGCGGCGAGACGCCGTTTCTCAAGAGCCACCTTGAAGCGTTCACCCGCTACGCCCTCGACAAGAGCGCCGGCCTGCCCGGCCGGGTGCGGCAGCTTGCCATCCACGACCGCGCTCGTGGGCGGGCCGCGACATTGCTGGGGGTCCAGAAGGACGAAGTGGCGTTCCTGCCCAGCACCTCAGACGGCGTGAACATGGTGGCCCAGACCATCGACTTCAAGCCGGGCGACAATGTGGTGGTGGAGACCATCGAGTTCCCGTCTGATGTCTACCCCTGGCTGCTCCAGCGCGACAAAGGCGTGGAAGTCCGCTTCGTGGGAGACGGCTTCGAGGTGCCGCCCGGCGCGCTGGAGGCCGCCATCGACGTACGGACGCGGGTGGTCGCGCTGTCCCAGGTCAGCTACCTGACGGGCGCGCGCCACGACTTGCGGCCCATCGCTGACGCGGCGCACGCGGTTGGCGCGACGTTTATCGTGGATGCGTCGCACGCGCTGGGGGTAGTGCCGGTCGATGCGCGCGTGGCTGACTTCGTGTTCTCGTGTTGCTATAAGTGGCAGCTTGGCACGACTGGGATTGCCGTGGGCTTCTGGAACCGGCAGCTACAACCAGATTGGGCACCGCGCGTGGCCGGCTGGATGTCGGCGAAGCCGGCCGGCGGCGAGGGCGAGACGCGCCGCCACGGCTTCGCCCCGCGCGACGACGCCATGCGGATGACGTTGGGGAACCCGAGCCTATCCGGCGCCTATGTTGTTGACAATGGCCTCAAGTACCTGCTTGATGTCGGCATCGCGAACATTGAGGCGCACGTGCTGGAGCTGACGGCCCGCCTCCGCGAAGGGCTGGTAGAACTGGGGCTTGCGGTGCTGACGCCGGCCGAACCGTCGCGACGCGCGGGCAACATCTGCATCGCCCGGACGGACGGCCCCCGCTACATCGAACTCCTTGCGGAGCGCGGCGTGCTGGCCTGGGAGGCGGATGGCCGCGTGCGGTACTCGGCCCATCTCTACAACGATAGTTCGGACATCGACAGCGCTATTGAGGCGTCGCGCCACGCCGTCGCCACGTTGGGCACTGGTGCCTGAATGACAAGCCGGTGGGAGTTCCGGCGTTGGTGCGGAGACTCGCCAGCGCCGCTGCGCCTCGACGACGTACTATACGCGAGCCATCAAAAGCCTCTCGGGGGCCCACGTACGATCGATACGCCGACGAAGCCTACGTAGCAGCTCGCTTCATGTTGTTAGCCGATTGGGATCTGTATCTGACTGGCTTGTATTTTGTAAGCCAGGCCCTTGAAAAGTACATGAAGGCGCGACTGACGCCCTTCAGTTGTTGGTGTTCGGCCTGACGGCTGGCGCGCTCGTGGTCGCACTGTACGACCGGGTACTTGTGGATGCCGTCAGCGCGGACCTACGTGCGCTTGGGCAGGTGGTTGGCTCGCCACTGCTCCAGGGCACCGATCTGCGCGGCGACAACACCCTGGTGTTCGGCCTGCTGCTGTACCTGGCGAACATTGGCCCGGCCGCACACCGTCTAGCTGGAATACGACCGGCTGTGCGCACGTTACACCAGCTACGTGATACCCTCGCTGGCAGCCCTGGATTGATGCCGCCGCCGGGGAGCACTTCCCGTCAGCGCTTGCTGCGCGACGGGGTGGGATGTCGGGCCGGTCACGGGTCCGCAGTCGCAGGAGGAAGATTCCTTGACCGCCGAGGCAAACACGGTAAAGATGTTTACGACCATATGGTGTGGTTTCTGCAAGAACACCAAGCGCTATCTTGAGACCAAGGGCGTGCCCTACGAAGAGATCGACATTGAGGTACACCCCGAGTACGGCGAGAAGATCGAGCAGGAGACGGGCGGCTTCCGCACCGTGCCCACGCTGGAGATCAACGGCAAGCTGTACGTCAACCCAAGCCGCAAGGATCTGGACGCGCTCCTTAGCGTCTAGCCCGTCCGCTCGGCCGTGCTGGTTGCTGCCTGCGGCCGGGGCGCTTTCATCTGCTGATAGCCCGCCCAATCGAGGGGTCTTGTGCACCAATTCGCAAGATCCCTCGTTGTACGTGCTGAGGCTGATGCAGTGATGCGCCGAGTGGGCGAGATTCGTGTCGGGCGCGGGCGGCGCATGAGCCGTCGCGCGTTCGTGCGCCGGGCCGGGCTGCTAGCGTTGGCCGGGCCGGTCAGCCTCGGCTTGCTCTCTGGCCTCGCTGATGTTGCGGCAGCCGCGCCAGCCGACCAGACGGGCGCGCCACCAGTTGCGCCCGTCACGCCGACCGAGACGGCCACGCTTGCCACCGCCGCTCCGACCGAGACGACGGTGCCAGCCACGGCAACACCGACTTCATCGCCGCTGCCGACGAGCACGCCCGAGTCGCCGGCCCGCCCGATGCCGTCCGCGCCCGGCCAGCCGCCCACACCG
>JBBQBU010000119.1:0-13078 GCA_038318015.1 Chloroflexota bacterium
GGCGCAGGCCACGCCCCCAGCCGCGGAATCCCTCCGCGAACTGCGCGAAGTGGAGCAGGTGGGTGCCCGTGCGGCAGACGCGCGGCAGCGCCTCAAACGCTGCCTTGCGCGTCGCGTCGTCGCCCCGGCTGGCCGCGAGCGCCAGCACGAAGATGGCGGGGTCGTTTTTCGGGGCGCGGCCCGCCTCGGAGACCTCGACGACGCGCTGCACCACCGCCGGCCCGTCGGCCTCGATGGCGCGCAGCACGGCCTCGGCGTTGTCGAGCGTCAGGGCGCGCTCGGTGGCGTAGAACGAGCCGCCCTCCGTCCCCAGGATCAGGAAGCGGTCGAGCCGGACCATGTCCGTCACCGGCCAGACGAAGCCGCCGGCGCTGTTCGGCACCTGATCCGAGCCGAAAATCTTCTGAGACTGCGGCGTCTCGCGCATGGTGATCTTCTTCAGCGTGTCCATGATGCCCATTGTGGCACCTCCTGTCTCCAGTGGTCGATCGTGACAGGCGCGCGCGGGGGTGGCCGCGGGCATCTGTCCGACAGCGCGGCCCAGCCTGCTACCACGATGGCGCAGGCTGGGCCGTGATCGCAACGTGTGATTGCCGCCGTTCGGGCGAAGGTTCGCTGCTCAGGCCAGCGGCGACGCACCCGGCCGAGGCCGCGCGCACCGACGCTGGTAGGGGTCGAACCGAGAAAACCGATAACCGAGCTGCAGCGTCCCGGACGGCAGCGGTGGAGGACGCCGGGAGTCGAACCCGGACCACCCGCTTGGAAGGCGATAACCCTCATCCTTCGGCCCGCCGTGTTGGCGGACAAGTGTGGTGGACAAGGACATAAGGCGCTCGCCGTGAGCTTCGTCCCCCGTGGTGTGGCGGCGTGCTGCGATAGCAGTCGCTATGCGTGCTGGTGCCCCACGTGGCTGGGGCGTCACCCGGCCGGGCTGGGCAGGGAACAGGATACGAACGCGCGTGAGCCGGGCGAAGATTGCCGTTCGAGAAACCTCCGAAGGTGGGCAGAGGCCGCCGAACTCCCATCCGCCGGGGCGTTGCCAACCTGACGATTGGCGAGCAGCCGCAGATGCGGTTGCTCAGGTGGGATAACCGAGCGGCCACGGCCTGACTGATGGCGGGGCGGGGACCGCGTAAGAGACGAGAAACCTCGGCCTACGGCCCGCCCCGGCCACGCGAAGGTGCGCGAGTAGTCGGACAAGGATGTGTCCCCGGTGGGGACGCTGGGAATCGAACCCAGCCCTCCGCGGCCAGAGATAACCCTCAACCGCCGGCCCGACGCCAGGGGGACCCGGCTGCGGACAAGGTGTCGGACGAGGATATGCGCGGTGCTCACCGTGAGCTACGTCCCCGCGAGTGGGTAGCGTGTGGTGCCGTCATCTGACAACGCACCGGTCCTGCGAGGCCAGATGAAGGTGGGGGCACCAGGAGTCGAACCTGGACATGCGGATTACCAACGATAACCCTGACTCTTCGGCCCGCCGGCAGCATGGCTGCCGGCGGGCAAGGTTATGAGAAAGGAACCTTCCGCCACCTCTCCGTGGGTCATACCCCCAGGTGTTTCCCGCTCCAGCAAGGCCGGGCGGGGATGCAATTGTCCCGGCGGCAGGGAGGCGTCGTCACCCTGCCGCCGACCGTGAAGCCCTCTTCGCCCTGCTGCGGGGCGCATCGGCAAGTCCCCCCGAGTGTATCGGGAAAGGCGCCGGTACGGCTTCATCTCTCAGCAGGAAATCGAGGGCTTCAGGGGGCCCGACAGATCGAGTCGAACGATCCAGTCCTCCGTTCAGGAATCTGGCCGTGCCGCCCCAGAAGAGGGAATGCTACGGACCAGACCGGCGTCCCGCCGCCGCGCATCGGGCAGTGTGAGATGAAGCCAGGGCAGGCCAGCCGCGTGGCGGGTCTGCCTGGAGTCTCTGCACGAATCTGCGGTTGTCAAGGTGCGAACGGGGAGCAGGTTATTGGGATCGACTGCGGCAAGCACAAAGATTGGTGCCGCGTGAGAGGGCGGGCAGTCACGTTTGTAGAGCGCCTGCCCTCCCGATGGTCGGTGCCCGTGGCAGAGCAAGGTGCGTTGGCTGTGTCGAGGGAGACGCGACCGCATCGCCCCCGGTTCCCGACTGTTCGCCTGGCAACAGCGGTCGGCAGTGCCAGCGTCCACAGGACCGGTGTTCAGTTGTGGGTCATCCTGTGCTGGTGCGTGAGAGCACGCCATACCGTTCTCGCCAAACAGATTCGCGGTCGCCGCGCCAGTGAATCACTCGCTCGGCAACAAAAAAACGCCCATCGACAAATCGTCGAGGACGCCTCGCCGCAATAGTAGCACGCTGATTATCCGGGCGCAAGCCCAGGCGAATGCCGAATGCCCGGCCACGCTTGCCTGCGGACGGCCCTTCAGCACCGCCCGCTACGTGCCCACTACGCCGAAAGGCCGCGAATGACCTGGATCAGTCGCGGCAAGTCAATCGGCTTCGTCAGGTAGTCGGTAGCACCCGCCGTGACGCCCCGCTCCCGAAAACGGGCGTCCGGCTGGCTCGCTGCCAGCAACACGACCGGCACGCCGCCGAGGCCAGGGTCTCCCCGAAACGCCGCGCACAGTTGGAAGCCGTCCATCTCCGGCATGACCGCATCCGCCAGCACGAGCGAGGGCGTGCGCCGACGTGCCTCGACGAGCGCCTCAGCGGCGCTGGCGGCTGTCCGCACGGCAAAGCCGCTGTCGAGAAGCGCCATTGCGAGCATCTCAAGGCTCCTGGCGTCTGCGTCGACGACGAGTACGCGAGGCTCCGGCCCGCTGACCGCCATAGTTCCTGGTCCCCTCAGTACGCCGACGTACCTACGTCAGCCTGCCCCGTGCGTCGCAACATTCCGTCCGCTCTCGCAGCCGCGCTCCGGCGCTACGACGCCCCAACGCGCGCAAGCGTCACCCGGCCGCAGTATACGCCCGCTTCTCAGCGCCGGTGCGATGTACGGCAGCATGTGCGACGACCTGTAATGGCCCTGTAACACGCGCCGAGATGTCGGCTCGGGTAAGCATTTCTACCTGTTATATCGCTGTGTCGCTCCGGCTACGCTGTGTGACGGTGACGTAACGCTCTCGCTTCTAGACTTGGCCTGACCACCGTTGTGGGAGGGTTTGTGCCGCGAAGAATTGTTCAACTGCTGCTCGCCGTGCTGATCCTGGCGAGCCTCGTCGGTGGGCGTTCGCTGGTGGCGAATGTCGCCGATGGATCTCAGCATGTTGTCAAGCCAGGCGAGACGTTGGGCGGGATCGCGGCTCAGTACGGCCTGACCGTGGACCAGCTTGCGGCCGCGAACGGCCTGGCTGATCCGAACCGCCTGGCCGAGGGCCAGACATTGAAGCTACCGCCGAAGCCAGCCCTGGCCCAGCAGCCGGCGGCCCAGCAAGTGGCTCCGCCTGCTGCCGCCGCTAGCGCGCCACCGCCGGCTGCCGCGCCGGCGGCTCAGGCTGCCCCCAGCACGGCGGAGTACGTCGTGCAGCCGGGCGACACGCTGAGCGGCATTGCCAAGTCACTTGGTGTCAGCCTGAAGGCACTGCTGGATGCCAACGAGCTGGCCGACCCTGACCGCTTGCGCGTTGGGCAGAAGCTGTCGCTTCCTGGCGGCACGGCGCAGGCCGGCGGACAGGAGGCTGTACCGGCAGGGCGCTCGAACCAGCCGGGTGCGCCCGCCGCCGGTAGCCCTGGCGCCGGCACCGCCCCGACGGTCGCCATTGACGACCCGAACGCCGTCCTCGACCGGCTGGCGCAGCAGTACGGCATCGACGCCAACCTGGCGAAGGCGTTGGCGTGGATCGAGACGGACGGCAAGCCCGTGCGCCTTGATGCGCCGGGTGCGCTGGGCTACCTGATCGTCACCGACAAGACGTTTGACTACATTCAGGCCATGCTGGTGAAGCGCACCCTTGACCGCGCCGTGCCCGGCGACAACCTCGAAGCTGGCGTGGCATACGTCGCCACGATGTTGAAGTGGGGCGGCGAAGACGCGCGCGGTCTGGCCGGATTCCTCCAGGGGCCGGGCAGCGTCAAAGCGAACGGCATCCGGCCGGCCATTGACGAGCAGGTGAAGCGCATCCTGGCGCTGCGCGAGCGTATCAAGCTGGGGAGTACGTTCACCCGAGCGGCCCAGCCGGCCGGCGCGCCGCCCCTGGCAGCCGCCCCGCCACCCCCACTCCCGACATCCGCCCAGGTGAAGCCGCCTGAGCCTGAGAGTCCGGCCACACTCACCGCGCGCGTCATCAACGCGGCCCGTGCGGTGGCCGGCAGTGAAGCTCGCATCGGCATTGCCGGACGGAATCTGTTGACGGGGCAGCGCCTCGGCGTCGCCCCGGACCAGTCCTTTCCGGCCGCCAGCGTCGGCAAGTTGCCGCTGCTCATCGAGATCTACCGTCAGACGTTCGCCGGCTCGCTCACACTCACCGAGCCGCAGCGGGCCGACCTGCGGGCGATGATCGTCTCCAGCGACAACGACGCAGCGAACCGGCTGATGGAGCAGTTCACGACGCGCGCAGTGAACGCGAACCTGCAGGCGCTTGGGCTGGTCGGCACGCGGCTCGTCAACCCGTTTGGGCTGGCGAGCGCGGGCGCAGTCTCGTCGAACGTGACGACGCCGGCGGACATGAATCGGCTGTTGGAGATGCTGGCGACCGAGCAACTGGTGAGCCCGCCGGCCAGCCGCGAGATGCGGGGGCTGCTGCTCCAGTCGCAAGATGGCTCGAAGCTGCGGCGTGGGCTGCCGGCGGATGCTCGCATCGCCCACAAAAGCGGCTGGTACGAGGGCGTGGCAAACGACGTGGGCATCATCTCGCACGGCCAGAACAGCTACGTGCTGAGCGTCTTCGTGGAAGGCATCACCGACGCGGACACGGCGAACGAGGTGATTGCGGTGGTGTCCCAGGTCGTGTACGGAGCCTGGGGACCGCCCCAGACGAGCATGGCCCCGGTGTCGTCGCGGATCGTGGTCCGCTAACCGGTTGCTGGGTTCCTGCGGCCGGCTCCCGGTAGCGGGCCTTTGGTTGCCTGAACGGAAGCCCCGACCAAGCGTCGGGGCTTCTTGCTGCGCCCGCACGGGCGTGGCTGCCTGCGTGCGCCAATGGAGCAGAGGCGTGAGCGCACACCGGCCGAGAGGCCGCCGCGCCCACGCCTCTGTTGGGTCAGGTTCCGGTGCGCCGTTGCACCCGATCCTGGGGTCAGGAGGTGCCGGCCCCTGCGCCGACGAACGTCTGCCAGTCGCCGCAGGAGTCCACGACCGTCATCGGGACCGTGAACGCCCCGGCGGATGCACGCCGCACCGTGAAGGTGAAGGTGTCAGGCGCTGCCGGGAGCAGGCTGCGGGTGAAGTTGCCTGCCGCCGCTTGCGGGCCAGCTTCGATGACGGCGTTCGTGGCCGCGCCAAAACGGATCGCCTGGAGGCGGTTGTTGCCCGCTGCGGCGGCTGACGGCGCGCCTGCTGTGACAGATACCTGCATGACGCCGGTGCTGATCCAGGAGCTACGGACTACCACCGCCGGTCGAGGGGCGCAGACGGGCGGGACCGTGGGGGAAGGGCTCGGGGTGGGCGACGGCGTCGCGATCGGGGTGGGCGACGGCGTTGGGCTCGGCGATGGAACGGGCTGCGCTCCGCTCGTGCCGACCGCCGTTGCCGCATTGATGCGTCCGTACACCCAATATATTCCTGTTCCTGCGACTCGGTCGGCAGTTGAAAAGATCCGCGACACCACAGCCTGATTGCTCGTGCCGTACGTGCTGGCCCAGACCAGGGCCGCCACGCCGGCTGCGTGCGGTGTCGCCATTGACGTGCCGGTCATCCAGGCGTAGTCATTGTTCAGCCCGGTGGACAGGACCATCACGCCCGGGGCCGCCACCGGCACCGCTGAACCATAGTTCGAGAAGCTACCCCGCGTGTCCGTCTCGTCCACCGCACCAATGGGTGTGACGTTCGGGCAGTTCGCTGGTGTGTGTGCATCGTCCATGTTTGCGTTGCCGGCGGCCGCCACGATGACGACGCCCTTCGACCACGCATAGTTAGCGGCATCCTGCAACACACTGGGGCAGTCCAGGTTCGCGCCCAGGCTCATGCTGATGACCTTCGCGCCGTTGTCGGCCGCCCAGATCATGCCGTTCGCCACGGTGGAGATCGACCCTGACCCGCTGTCGCCCAGCACCTTCGCAATGACGAGGCTGGCGTCTGGCGCCACGCCCACCACGCCGAGGTTGTTGTTTGCGACTGCGGCCACCGTCCCAGCGACGTGCGTGCCGTGTCCGTTGACATCGTTCGTGCCGTTCGGCGAGGTGGTGAAGTCCTTCGCCACCACCACGCGGCTGTTCAGGTCCGGGTGGCTGGCGATGCCCGTGTCCAGAATCGCCACCCGCACACCGGTGCCGCCGCCTACGCGGTCCCAGGCGGCCGGGGCTTGCACCTTGCGAATGCCCCACTCGTCACCGAAGCGTGGGTCGTTGGGGGTGCCATCGGCGAAGACGAGATAGTCCGGCTCGACACGCGCGACATCCGACCGGCCAGCGTACGCCGTCATAGCCTGCTGCAAGGTGCCGGCCTCAACCTCAACGCGCACGGCATTACCCTTGCCGACCGTCTCCACCGATGAGGAACTGGCGTGCAGGTGTGCCGCATTCTGGGCCGAAGCTTCCGCGCCCTTACGGAACGTGACGATCAGGCTACCGGCCCGGGCGGGCCGTCCATCGGGAGCGGTTTCCACTTGGATGCCGTCGCTGCGCTGATCCGGCGCGGTCGTCCGTCCGCCGGTCGGGCCGAATCCTGCCTGAGACGTGGCTGTCGGCGCCGGGCCGGTGTTGACGCTCTGCGGCGAGAACGAGCTCGGCCCTGGGCGGACGCTGCTACTGTCCGGCTGGCTGCGAGTCGCCAGCGCGGACTCGGCGGCACGCGCCACGGGCGGCGTCGTGGTGAAGATGGGCAGCGCCAGGGCGAAGGCCAGCCCTGCGCGCATCAGGTTCGTGCGCATGTTCATCGGTCGATCCCCAGTAAGCGGGCCGTGCCGCGTTACCAGGAGAAACGCCTGCAGTCTCACAAAAGTGACAAGTTGACCGTGATGGACTCGCTAATGCGACAATTTGCCGACCAAGCAGCCTATGATGACGCATGATTGCTCCATAGCGTGATAAGAAACCCGAAACTGCATGCCGAACCGGCCCTGCATGGCGGTGGTGTCAGCCCATGTCGCCTGACGAGTGGCTCCGCCGGCTCCACCCGGAGATCGACCAGACCATGCCTGCCTTCGGCGATGGTGTGGAGCATGGCTTCGGACAGGTTCTGCTTGGCTATCCGGCGATCCTTGGCATCGAACGCTTCCTGGTAGAGCCGCGCATGGTCGATGGCAGGCACGGCGCGCCGGCCGATCTCTTCGCCCAGCCGGCGGTGGGCCTCCGAGAAGGCGGCCGATTGGTCGTCGCCAGACTGAGGATGCTGAGCGGTCGCCCGTGCGCGACGAGCGGCACGACCAGGACTGATGTGATGGCAACGTCACGGAGCAACCGCGAGGCAGCCGCCGGCTCCATGATGTGGCCCAGGCTCTCGGCCCGAGACGGACGCCTGGAGGTGTGCGTTCCCGCTCGCCAAAATCTCGCGCAGCGGGCCATGCGCGCGGACCTCATCGACGTTTGAGCCGCCGATGTGCGCGCCGAGCACCTCGGCCTGCGGGCTGCTGGCCCGCATCGCTGTCTGCCGCAGCCGGCCATCCTTATCCACCAGGTGCACGAAGCAGACATCCGCGAGGCTCGTCACCACCAGGTGCACGAGACCGTCAAGTGTCACAGCAAGGTCGAGCGATGCCGCCAGCACGTCGCCAACACGGGCGATGAACGGGAACGGGTCGTCAACACGGACCCCGGAGCCGTTGACTGACGCTGGCGCACCTGGAACTGGCGCGGCCGTCCCCGACGGGGCGGCGACTGGTCGTGGAGATTCGATCATGCGCAGGCGTCCAATGCGTCAGTCCATGGAGGTACGCGGCGATGTGCAAGCAACCTCGCGGGTGCCATCGGTCAGCCGCCCCCGGATAACTGATGGCACGCAAGTCGCCAGCCGCCCCCGATGTTCGCACGAGGACAACGCGGGCGCAACCCCCGGATGTGGCTTGCCGCCTGCCGAGGGCGGACCCGGTGTGCCGGAGCGGAGACACCTGGCTGCCAAGCTAGGTTGGGTGTGCCTCGCTGTACGCAAGAGCGGGTGGAGCGTGCCCCTGGCACGCCCCACCCGCCATGTTTGACCGCACGCCACGCAGCGAGTGCCGCTCAAGCTACACCAGCGACGCTTGCGCCTTCTCGATGAAGCTGCTGTCGAACGACAGCTTGAAGTCCTGGTCCTTCTTCAAGACGTTCGCGTCGCGCATCAGCTTGTACAGGTCCTCGAAACGCTGGGTCGTCAGCAGGCCGACCTTCTTCGGGTCGTAGCCGTCCTTGCCGGTCAGCAATTGGTTCTTCTCGACTGCGTAGATGTCCGGCGCAATGTCTAGATCGTAGTCCTTATTGAAGTCCGACTTGATGAACTCAAGGGTCGGCTTCGGGTCGGCCATGTAATCGCGCCAGCCCTGGAGGCTTGCCGTCACGTACGCCTGGACGAGGTCCGGCTGCTCCTTGACCGTCTTCTCCATGCAGATCATGGCGTTGTTGTACGGGTTGAAGCCGGAGTCAGCGTTCAGCAAGTAGCCGACGTTCTTGCCCTGCTTCTTCAAGATGACCGGCTCCGACGAGACGAAGCACTGCGTCACGATAGACTCGTCGTTCAGGAACGTGGCGAGTTGGCCGTTGTAGTTGAACTGCTCGGTCTTCTCAAGCTTGTACTTGTTCTTGATGACGGTCCAGAAGACGCCCGGGGCAGACACGTAGACCTTGCGGCCTTCCAGGTCTGGGAAGTCCTTGACGGGCTGGCTGCTGTGGTACATCAGCCCCTGCGGATTGGTCTGGAACGTGCCGAACACCATGACGACCGGGATGCCCTCTTCGCGCGCCAGCAGCAGCGTGTCGGCGGAGGTCATGCCGAACGTGTGCGTGCCGGTGGCTACGAGCGGCGTGGCGGCGATGCCGGGACCGCCCTGCGCGTTCGTCATCTTGATGTTCTGCTTCTCGTAGTGGCCGTTCTTCAGCGCGGCGAAGAAGCCGCCCTGCGACGACTGGGCGAACCAGTTCATCACCTGGCTGGCATTTGCCACAGTCGACGGCTTGGCCGTAGCCGGCCCGGCCGCTGCGGCAGGCTTTGCGGCCGGTGATGCCGACGCGGCTGCCGGTGAGGCTGCCGGAGACGCCGAAGCGGCCGGCGATGCGGCTACGGCCGGGGACGCCGCCGCTGCCGGCGATGCGGCTGCCGCTGGTGAGGCTGCGGCCGGCTTGGTGGCCTCGGCGGGCTTGGCCGGGGCGGCGGTGGGGGCGGGCGGGGCCGCGCCGGCGCATGCGGCCAGCAGGGCGGTGCTGCCGGCCGATGCCAGCAACAGCCAGCGGCGGCGCGTCAGACGCGAGATCCTGGAAGTGCCATCGTTGAACGTGGGCACAGGGGTTCCTCCTCAGGTAGCGAATCGGGTGACAGGCGACGCGATGATGACAGGGAAACAGCGAGGGCGATGCGTACGGAGGCGGCGGGCGGGTGCCCGCCGTGATGGAGGCGTAGAAACCAGGGGCCGCAGTGGCAGGTGCCGCCCGGCTACAGTTCGCGGCGGATCGCCGACTCGTGCCAGTGGCGCAGGAACCGCGTGCTGACGAAGCTGACCAGGATGAAGATAGCAATGCCCAGGATGGATGAGGTCAGCGCGGCGGCAAACAGATACGGCATTTTGATTTGTGCCGCTGCCGACGTGATGACGTAGCCGATGCCACCGCGCAGGCCGCCGATGCCGGCAATGAACTCGCCCACGATGGCCCCGATGACGGCAAGCCCCGACGAGATCCGCAGGCCGGTCATGATGTACGGCAGGGCGGCCGGGAACTTCAGCTTCACCATCCGCTGCCACCACGAGGCGTTATATAGCTCGAACATCGCCACAAGGTTGTGGTCGGTCGAGACGAGGCCGGCCGTGGTGTTCGTGATGATCGGGAACAGCGAGATCAGGAAGGCAATCACGACAACCGCCGGCATGCCGGCCCCGAACCAGATCACGATGAGCGGCGCGATAGCCACAATCGGGATCGTCTGGAGCAGCACGGCGTACGGGAAGATGCTGCGTTCCAGCAGCTTGCTCTGCGACATCGCCAGAGCGATGCTCATGCCGACGACAATGGCCGCGCCGAAACCGATCAGCGCTGAGAGGAACGTCGAGACGAGCGCGCCGAGCAGGCTCTCGCGGTTCTCGATCCAGGCTTCCACTACGTCGGTAGGGGCGGGCAGCAGGAACCGGGGAATCTCCAGCAGCCTACAGGCCGCCTGCCACACGGCGATGAGGACGACGAAGACGAGGATGGGGGGGCCGGCTGATCGCATCCAGCGTTCGATGCGTGACGGCTCGGGGCGTACAACGGCAGCTTTCGGCGCGGTCGCGCTCCGCTCGACGGTCGTAGCCAGCTCAGTCCTCCTCGTGGGCGTCGGTGGCGCTGCCCAGCAGCGACACGACCTCGCGAACGATGCGCGTGAACTCCGGGTCGGTACGAATTTCCGGAACGCGCGGGTGCGGCAGCGGCACCGCAACCTCGGCGATGATGCGGCCCGGGCGGGCGCTCATCACCAGGATGCGGGTAGAGAGATAGACGGCTTCAAAGACGTTGTGCGTCACAAAGACGCATGTCCAGTTAGCCAGCGCGCACAAACGGAGCAGTTCGCCGTTCAGCCGCTGCCGGGTGATCTCGTCCAGCGCGCCGAACGGCTCGTCCATCAGCAGCAGGCGGGGATGGGCGGCCAGTGCGCGGGCCAGCGACACGCGCATCCGCATGCCGCCGGACAGTTCGCGCGGGTACGACTTCTGAACATCGCCCAGGCCGACCATGCTCAGCGCTTCGGCGGCCTGGGCGCGGCGGGCGATCTTTTCCATGCCGCGCAGTTCGAGCGGCAACTCAACGTTGCCCATCACCGTGCGCCACGGCATAAGGTTGGCGTCCTGGAAGACAAAGGCGGTGTCGGCCTTCTCCTGGCGCGCGGCCTTCGGAGACAGCCCCTCGACCAGCATCGTGCCGGATGTGATCGGGCCGAGGCCGGCGACCATGCGTAGGAGCGTAGACTTGCCGCAGCCGGACGGGCCTACGAGTGAGACGAACTCGCCGTCGCGCACGTCGAAGGAGATATCTTCGAGCGCAATGGTCCCGTTGGCGTAAGTCTTGCCGACCCGATCAATGGAGATCAGCGACTCACCCAAGGGAGACGGTTTCACCGCTGGTGTTCCGCCAGGACGCGCTACGGCCATGCTTAACTCCGCGCACAGAGGGACATCTCGGGACGCCGCTGGCCCAGCCGGTGACAGTATACGGGCAAACCGAGGTGCGGTTGCTGGCAGCCTCGCCTAACGATCGTTGAAAGGTGTTGTGCAGGTCGTCCAGTGTGACGGGCGGCGGGCCTCATCAGCGCGCCAGTGCCACCTGCCGCCCTGGGCGTGGCGACGAACGTGACCGTCGCTGTTACCCGAGCACTGCCAGCGCCTCGATCTCAACGAGGTACTCTGGCGCGGCCAGCCCCTTGACGATGACCAGCGTACTGGCCGGACCCGGCGTCCCCAGGTACCTGTCGCGCGGGCCGGCCACCAGCGGCCGGTACGACAGATCCGTTAGGTACTGGGTGATCTTGACGACGTCATCCATCGTGCCGCCGCAATATTCGATGATCGTCTTGATGTTGCGGTAGCACTGCTCGGCCTGCGCGGCGGCGTCCCCGGGGCCGACGAGGTTGCCGTCAGGGTCCAGGCCAAGCTGCCCCGAGATGTACAGGGTGTTCCCCAGTCTGGTGACGTGGACGTAGTTGGCCTGGGGCGTGTGGACGCCCGGCGGGTTGAAGCGTTCGCCTCGTGGCATCTGGCTCCTCGATGGGTTGTGGGTGACGGGTGATGGTCAATCAGACAGAACCACCCCGCCCGCTTGCGACACGGGAAGCCTGCCGCAGCAGAGAGGCCCGTCGTTCGTGAGAGAGGAGGTTGGGGGCCGTGGGGATCCGGCACAGCGGAGGGGCTCCATGGTGGGAGGGAGAGGGCAACCTTACGGCATCCAGACGCCGCCGTTGACGTGGTGGGTCTGGCCGGTGATGTACGCGCCGCCGGGGCCGCACAGGAACAGGATGGTTGGCAGCATATCCTCCGGCTGGGCGATCCGCCCGAGCGGCACGTCGTCGCTGGAAGCGGCGATCTCTTCCTCCGTCATGCCGTAGCGCGGCTGGGCGGTGTCGGTCAGGCCGGGCGCGATGGCGTTCACGGTGATCTTGTACGGCGCGACTTCGAGCGCCATGTTGCGCGTGAACGCGACGATGCCGGCCTTGCTGGCAGCGTAGTGCGCCCCTCTCAGGGCTGGGCGGAACGCCGCGACCGACGCAAAATTGACGATCCGGCCGCCTTCGCCCTGTTCCACCATGATCCGGGCGGCCGCCTGCGAGCACAGCCACGTGCCGCGCAGGTTTACGTCCATGACGGCGTTCCAGGTGTCCTCGTCAAGCTCGATGACGGTGCCGCGCGGGAAGACGCCGGCGTTGTTGATGAGGATGTCCACGCGATTCAATTCCGAGAGCGCGGCGTCGATCATCGACGTGACGGCTGCTGATTTGGACACATCCACGCCGAGGCCCAGCGCTCTGCCGCCGTCAGCCTCGATCTGGCGGGCCACGGCGGCGGCGTTCTGGGGCAGTACGTCGGCCACCACCACGGCAGCACCGGCAGCGGCCAGTCCGCGCGCCAGCGCCTTGCCGATCCCCTGCCCGGCCCCGGTGACGACCGCAACTTTGCCCGCGAGTTCCCCAGGCATCATCGTCCTCCTTCAGAACTTCAAGTGGAAACAGATTCGCGTAGAATGCCAGTCCCCACATGCACAGTCTGCCTTCAACCCACCATGTCATCCTGAACGCAGCGCCGCAGGGATCCCGCCGAAGGCGGAGGGGCCCCGTGGTTGGCTGGAAGGATCTCCCGAATCAGACGC
>JBBQBU010000120.1:0-13061 GCA_038318015.1 Chloroflexota bacterium
TGGTCGATGCTCAAGTAGACACAACATCTTGTGGTCACGCTGATCGCGCCCACGGGGACCGGCTCACGGATGCCCTGGCCGACCACAACCGGTTGTGGTTGTCACGAGGGTAGACCCAACCGGTTGTACCTGAGTAGATACCACGCGCGTCACAAACAGCCCGTACATGGTCTCCTTCACCATCGTGGACGAGGACGGCGAATGGACGACCTTCGTCGGTGAGGGTAACTAGCACGCCATGCGCGAAGTGGCCCCGCCTCGCACAGCGTTGCGGCGGGGCCGCGTCTGTGTCTGCCGAGTGATGTGCCTCGGCGTCACTGCGCGACGGCCTGGCGCGTGGCGGTCGGTTACTGCGTCGTCCAGCCGCCGTCAACGATCAGGCCCGCGCCCGTCATAAACGTCGAGGCGTCCGACACCATGAAGATGGCCGGGCCGACCATCTCCCACGGGTCGGCAAAGCGGCCCATCGGTGTGGCTTTCTCGCGGGCAGCGGCGATCTCGGGATTGGACATCCACGGCTCCGTCAACGCGGACTTTGTGAAGCCCGGCCCCAGCGAGTTCACCCGGACGCCGCTGCTGGCCCACTCCAGCGCCAGCACCTTCGTCAGCCCGACAACCGCGTGCTTGGACGCCGTGTAGGCCGCCGACATGGTGGTGCCGGCGTGCCCGTACATGCTGGCGATGTTCACCATCCGGCCCTGCCCCTGCTGCACCATCACCGCGCCGATGGCTTTGGCACACAAGAAGACGCCGGTCAAGTTCACGTCGACCACCCGCCGGAATTCGTCAGGGGTCATGTCAAGGACGGACTTGCGGACGTTGATGCCCGGCACGTTGAAGGCGATGTCGATGCGACCGAGCGCGGCAACAGCCTCCTCCGTCATGCGTGTCACCTGCTCCCAGTCGGTCACATCCACGGCGATGATGGCCGTGCGCCGCCCGAGATCGCGGATGACGGCCGCCGTGGTTGCCGCGCCAACCTCGTTCACGTCGGCCACCGCGACATCCGCACCGTAGGCCGCAAGCCCGATGGCAATGGCCCGTCCCAAGCCGGACGCCGCGCCCGTCACCAGGGCACACGTACCCGTGAGGTCGAACAAGGTCGGGATGCGCGCGAGGTCCGCAGGAAGTACCTGGACACCATCGGCCATGAAAACACCTTCCGAGTACCTGCATGATGGTGGCTGCCGGCGCACGGTCGCGCGCCCGACTCGGCGACAGTGTAGCGCCGGAGCACCTTCGTAGCACGCCCGGCCGGCCGGGACAAACTCCCACTGGTGAACATTGACAAAAGATGAACAAGTAATGTACAGTCAAGCTGAGGCGGCCGAGTTCGGCCGATCCCTCATCGGCTCGTCTGGGAGGGCATTCGCACCATGAGACTCGGGCGTGCACTGACGGCTGGCGTGGCAGGGGCGGTTGCCTATCTGGCCGCGCAGGAGCTTGACCGCAAGATAGGCAATCCGCGTTCCAACGACATGATCCTACTCGGCGGCATGGTCACACGACGCGAAGGAGCCTGGAACCCGGTCGGAACGGCGATGCACCTGCTGGCCGGTGCGTCGTTCGGGGTCATCTTCGAGGCGGTCGTTGCACCGCGGCTGCGTGGTCCGTACTGGCTGCGCGGCATTCTGATGGCCCTGGCCGAGAATACCTCGCTCTGGCCGTTGGTAGTGCTGATGGACCGCGTTCACCCGGCCGTCAAATCAGGGGCGCTCGCGCCGATGAACCGCCCGGTCTACTTCGCGCAAGCTGCCTGGCGGCACATCGCGCTGGGGGCCGTCATGGGGCTGGTGCTCGGGGCGCCCGACGACGACGCCCTGTCGGACCGTGAGCCTGCTGACCATGCAACCGCCGCTCCGTTCCCGAGGCCCCTGTCAAGCGTGCCGGTCGCGACATGAGTGCCCTGCGAGTCCACGACGTTCTGGTCGTTGGCTCGGGGATTGGCGGCCTAACCGCCGCCGCACTGTGCGCCGCCGATGGGCTGGACACCATCGTCCTGGAGGGCCATACCCGGCCCGGCGGCTGCGCCGGCGACTTCAAGCGCCGGGGCGTCACCTTCCCAGCTGGCGCGACCGTGGTCATGGGCTTTGAGGAAGGCGGTCTGCACCGCTGGATTTACGAGCGCCTCGGCCTGCCGATTCGCGCCGAGCGGCTGGACCTGGCGATGCAGGTCCACCTGCCCGACCAGGATGTCCGCATCACCACTGACCCGGCCGACTGGCCGCACGAGTACCGCCGGGCGTTCCCGACGCTCGGGCCGGGCGGTGAGCGTTTCTGGTCGAAGGTCGCGCGGCTGGCGCAGGTTGCCCATGAACTGGCTGGCCGGCGCCCGATGCTGCCGCTGGCCTCGCCGTATGAGGTGCTCGATGCCGTGCGGTTGCTGACGCCGGCCCTGCTGCCAAATCTCGTGCCGGCGCTGCCCGCCCTCTGGCAGACGGTGGGCGACCTGTTGCGGGCTGAGGGCATCCACGGCCACCTGCCACACCGCTGTTTCATCGACAACCAACTGCTGATCTCGATGCAGTGCCTCGCCGACGAGTCCATCGCCCTGAGCGGCGCGCTGGCGCTGGAGGTCTACCGCTACGGCTCGTTCAGCCTGCCGGCCGGCACCGCCTCCATCGCCCAGGACTTGCTGACGGCGCTGGAGGCGCGCGGAGGTCGCTGCCACTACCGTTCCTGGGTCCGTACGCTGGTGCGACACGGCGACTACTGGATTGCCACGACGGCTGAGGGCGAGGAGTACGCCGCCCGCACGGTCATCGCCAACCTGCCGCCGGCCGAACTCGCCGGGCTGCTCGGCAACGCCGCGCCGCCGTCGCTGGCGAAGGCCGCGCGCCGCCGGCAACAGCCCTGGGGTGCCGTGGTGCTGTTCGCCGCGCTGAACGCCGACACGCTGCCGGGGCCGCTCCCGCGCTACCACCAGGTCGTCGACAGCTACGACGGCGCGGTGGACGATGGCGGCAGTTGCTTCGTGTCGGTGTTCGGGCCGGACCCGCAGGACCGTACCCATCATGGTGCGCGCGCCCGCCTGACGGTCTCGACGCACACGCGCGTAGACGGCTGGTGGAACCTGCCGGACCGACCGGCCTACGCTGAACACAAGGCCGCTGTCGGCGCGCGGCTGATGCGCGCTGCCGAGCGGGCCGTGCCAGACTTACAGCAGCGGCTGGTCTTCTCGGAGGTGGCGACCCCGCGCAGCTACGCCCGTTGGACCGGTCGCCACGAGGGGCGCGTCGGTGGCGTGCCGCAGACACGCTCGCAGGCCAACTTGCTGGCGCTGTCGCACCGAACGGGAGTGCCGGGGCTGTTCCTGTGCGGCGACTCAGTGTTTCCAGGGCAGGGCACCATCGGCGTCACGCTCAGCGGCATCAACGCGGCGCGGTCGGCCGTCCGTGCGGCGGGGCTGGCTGTCCGTCGGCGACAGGTCGTGGTCGGCGGGACCGTCGGCGTTGAGCCAGCGGCGCGCACCTCCGGCGACCGCTCATGACGCGCAAACTCGTCACCGACGGCTCACTCCTGGCACACTTGCTCACATGATCGGTAGCATTCGCACGAAGCGACAGCGTGGCACGAACAGGTGCCTGCGCGACGGTGCCCGCATCGGCGGGTTCGTCGGGCTGGGTGCTGCGGCGGTCGTTGGCGGGCTGGCGGCGCTGAACCGCGCGCTCTTGCTGGACGATCTGCCGCCGACGCTTCCGGGGGCCATGCTTGATTGGCGCTGGCGAGGCTGGCGCGTGCGCTATACCGTCATGGGTGCGGGGCCGCCGCTGGTGCTGCTGCACGGCGTCCACGCGGCCGCGTCGTCGTTCGAGATGCGGAACATCTTTGAGCCGTTGAGCCAGCAGTTCACCGTCTATGCCATCGACCTGCTCGGCTTCGGCAAATCGGACCGGCCGAACGTGGCCTACAGCGCCGCCATGTACTCCGATCTGTTGCGCGAGTTCTTGGAGCAGGTGGCGGTCATCGGCGGGCAGTCGGCCGTCGTGGTGGCGTCCTCACTGAGCACCGCCTACGCCGTGGCCGTCGCCCGCGCGCGCCCCGACCTTGTGGCACGCCTGGTGTTGCTCGCGCCATCGGACATCACCGGGTTGGGGGCGGTCGGGCGAGCGTTTGGGTCGCTGCTGGCGTTGCCGCTGCTCGGCACGGCCCTGTTCAACGGGCTGGTGTCGCGCCGGAGTATCGAGCGGTTCCTGTTGCAGGCCTACGCCGACCCCTGGCGCGTTGACCAGACGGTGGTGGGGCAGCAGTGGGCGACAGCGCATCAGCCGAACGCGCGGCTGGCCCCGGCCGCCTTTGTGGCCGGGCGGCTGGACCGCCCGTTCTGGGAGATCGCCGTCCCGGTCGCGATGCCGGTGCTGGTCATTCGTGGAGATCGGCCGGGCATCGGGCCGCAGACGCCGGACGCAGCGCTGCACGGCCTCAACCGGTCAGTCACGATTGAGACGATCAGCGGCGCAGGACAACTACCTCACGAGGAAGCCTGGGATCAGGTGGTCACACTGCTTGAGTCCTGGATGGCCGCCTGAATATCTGCCTGGGCGCGGCACGGTCATCGTAGGGGTTTAGCGCTGCCAAGCCCCCCGAACTGGGCGATGGCGGGGCGGGCGAACCAACGGTGTCGCACCAGCGTTGCTCTCCGGGGGCGGCCCTGGTACAGTCGCGGCTGACCGCGCGCACGATGCTACAGGGCATGCGCCCGACGTGCGCGGCACTACCCCGAAGGACCGTTTTTCGTGCAACCGGTGCGCCCGAACATCCCCAGACTGATCGGCGTGGGCTGCACGCTGGTGTTCGGGATTGGCTGGACGCTGTTCGCCGGCCTCTTCTTCGTGCTGTCGTGGTGGATGGGCGCTCCCTGGTACTTCTTGCTGTTTTCAGCGATCTTTGTCGTCGTTGGGCTGGGCATGATTGGTAGGGGTGTCTGGGGACTCATCATCAAGCCGTCACTGGTTGGGCGACACTTCGGCCCGCCAACGGGGTCCGTCCAGCCGATGCTGGCGTCAGTCGGCGGCAGCGTTCGGGCGCGCTACGAGCGGCAGGTGCGCACAAACGTGGAGATTCGCCGCTTCGCGATACAACTCGTGCTCCGTGAATCGGCAACGTACCGGCGTGGCACCAACACCTACACCGTGACCCATGATGCCGTGATCGACACATATGAGGTGCCGGCGCGGCGGCTTGTGGCCGGCGAGACGATTGCCGAGGACCGCATCTTTCGGATTCCGCGCGACGGGATGCACAGCTTCGACGCCCCGCGCAACAAACTGGTGTGGCTCGTGCGTATCTTGATCGACACGCCGAACGCGCCCGATGTCGCGGACGATCTGGTGTTCGTGGTGGCCCCGGTGGTGGACGGGGAGTCGTCCGATGGCGGCTAACATTGAGGTGGCGCTCTCTGGGGGCGACCGCGACGGCGATGTCCTGTTCTATGAGCCGCTGGCCGAGGTCGTGGGGACCGTCTCCATCACCACGGACAGCAGCATGGAGTGTCGGCACATCTGGCTGCGGCTGATCTGGTTCAGCGAGGGCCGTGCCGACGAGGACGTGGAGAAGTTTGACGAGCTAGACATCGGCCTGGGCGGCCTGCGCCCCGGCGAGCCGGTGCGGTCTGACTTCCGCTTCGCTCTGCCGCCCGCGCCCTGGAGTTACGCCGGCACCTACGTGAGCATCGTGTGGGCCATCGAAGTGGTCATCGACCTGCCGATGGCGCGCGACATCGTGCACCGCGAGCGGTTCGTCGTGCGCCCGCCTGCGGCCCGATGAACGAGCGAAGGCATTTTCAGCGGGCCAGCAGACGAGCCGAACCAGCGTCGAGGGTGCTGCTACGCGTGTCCTCAGCGGCCGGGAGCCGGCTGATCATGGCGGCCCGGTGGTGGCTCGTCATGGAGGGCCTGGAGGTGCGCGGATCTGACTACCTCGGGGGCGCGTAGCCGCTGGAAGACCTCGTACAGCAGCCACTCGGCCGCCCGCCGGTTCGGCCCGAACGTCGCCTGTAGATAGGCGATGGCGTCATCGGTGAGGGTGGCGTGTGGCTGTCCTGGTAGCGCGGCTGTCGCTATGCGCCGGTCAAGGATGGCGCGGTATTCGGGGAGGCTGAGCGCGCCAAGTTCGACCGTTGCCAGCGGCAGGCCGGCGGCTGCGAAGCGGGCCGACTGGTCGGCGTGCGCCGAGAAGACCAGCCGCACTGGTTGCTGCCGCGACGGATCGCGGCCGGGCGGCTCCGCTATCTTGGCCAACAACCGCCGCCAGGAACGTCCGGCCAGCCGCTGCGCCTCGTCGAGCAGGAACAGGTCGAGCGTGGCGACGTCGCCGGCCTCGTTCGTCAACGCATGTTGCCCTTCTGCGAGATACGCGTAGCCGGTCCGAAGTCCGTGATCTTGCGCCCGGCGTTGCAGCCCGAGCAGCGATGTCGTCTTGCCGGCCCCGAGCGGCCCGAGCAGTTGCAGGTGGGCGGCTGTCTGGTCGAACAGGTCGCTGATGGCAGCGGAGAGCACGGCCACATCGGCCCAGGCGGCATCGGTGAGGGCGCGGAACGGATTGCTGCTGAACCCGGCCGCCCGCAACGGGAAGTACCGTGCTGCCGATACCACTATTTCGCTCCCGCGCTGCGGCTGCGGCTGCGGTTCATGCGAAACAGCCCTGAGCATGCTGCCCAAGGCCGTTTCGTTCTGCGCGACTGGCTGATACGTGCGGGTTAGGGCAGCGCGCCGCCGGCTGCGCGGGCCTTCTGGATGGCATCAAACGCCGGGCGGGTCGTCCCATCCGGGTTGGTGATGCTCCACCAGTACTGCTCCTGCGCCGGGGTCCAGGCCGGGTCCGCGACGTTCCAGACGAACATCGGGCCGATCCACGGGCTCCAGTTCGTCTTGGCGTACTGAAAGGCCCGAACGATGTATTCGCCCTGCTGCTCCGGGGTGACCGCGAACCAGGCGTACTCCGGGTTCACCGTGTCGGTGGTCCAGCCGAACTCCAGCAGCCAGACCTGCTTGGCCGAATCGCCGTTCAGCACCATGATGTCACGGAGCTGCTCGACGCGCCGGAAGTACGCGAAGGAGTGCGTCGGGGCCGGGGACGCGGGATTGGACCCAATCGCCGCCTCTGGCGACGAGAAGCCAGCGCCGTGGACACCGATTGCGTCGGTGTACTTGGCGAGACCGTCCTCGTAGAGCCAACCGAGGTAGACATCATCCGGTTGAGCCGTGCCGTCGGTGGTGCCGGTCGGCGAGAGGCCCGCGCTAATGACGATCTTGGTGGGGTCTTCAGCCTTCACGGCCTCGTAGGTCCGCTTGAGGAGATACATGTACTGCGAGGCCTGCTCGCGGTCGATGGTAGCCATGCCCCACTCGCGGTTCAAGTTCGGCTCGTTCCAGACCTGAATGGCCTGAATGGTACCCTTGACCGAGCCTTCGCGGTACCGCTTCGCCATCACCGACACGAAGTCGGCGTAGTCGAACGCGTCATCGGGCGGGCCGTTTTCGGTCGCAACGGCGCGCGACCATGCAGGCTGGTGGTCAACACGGGCTAGAATCTTCAGGCCAGCCTGCGATGCGGCCAGCACCACCCGGTCAAGGTCCGACCAGTCGATGCAGTTCTTGCAGCTTGGCTCGATGCTGCGCCACGGCACCGCAATCTTGACCCAGTTCAGACCGGCCTGCTTCACCAGCGCGATGTCTCGTGCGGTCGTGGCGGGATTCCCGAGGAGAAAAACGCTCGCGCCATAGTCCGGGCTGCTGCCCTGGGCCAGTACCGAGCCGCTGGCCGGCAGAAACACCGTCAGCATCACGGCGAGCGCCAGCATCGAAAAGAGCCTGTTCAAGCTACAAACCTCCCTGAGCAAGTCGGATCATGCGGCCCCGACGCTACGTGTCGGGTGTATCGCGCGACAGAAGAACGCGCGACGTGCCTGCCGGTTTCGTGCGCGGGCCGTCCGAAACAATCTCCTGACATCTTCGTCATGAAGTTGATCGCACGCCGCGCCGTCAGCGTGCCGCATCCCCGACCTGCACGCGTGAGACGGTCGATTATAGGCCCGTGCTTCCCCGGCCAGGAAGTTCGCAGGGTGGCGAAATGCGCGCTTTGCTGAGGAACTGTAACCCGCGCGCAACCCACTTACCGCTTGTCGTACACCACTTCGATGGACGTGGCGAGCATCACGCCGTCGCCCATCGGCCAGCCCTTGACCCGTACGTTATCGCCCAGGTTGTACTTGCGGATGGACTGGTTCTTCGGCATCCGTAGGCGGAAGGTCTGCGACTTCTCCTTCGCCTTGACGATCAGCGTCGGGTCGTAGAGATCCGTGCTGATGCCGGTGACGGTGCCCAGGAGGTCGAGCGGCGGTGTGGGTGAGGCCGATGGGCGGGCCATCAGCGGCGGGACCGGGCTGGGGCGTGACTGCGGCTTCGCACCGAGCGCCCGCCCGGAGCTACTCACCGCGAGGCAGCCATTGTCTGAGCCGGATAGCGCGTTCTGGTACTCCAGGTCTGCCGCAACGCCGGTCCAGACCTGCCATAGCTCCATCCCCTCCGGGGCCAAACTGATGCCACGCCGCCGGTCCAGGTCACTGCCCAGGTCCGTGTCGGGGTTGGGGTACGGTGAGCCCCACGGTGCAATGCCCGTCAGGTTAAGCGCGCGGACCGAGTCGGCGAGGCTCCATTGCGTGTCGCGCCACTCCCCGTAGATGTCCTGCCAGCCGCGCTTGATGCCCGAGCGAAGGGCCGTCGTGCGGTTGCCGCCGAAGTGCACGCGGTTCTCGTCTGGCGACCCGAGGGTGAACCCGTACTCTGTCGCCAGCGTGGCGATGCCGCCGCGTTGCAGCACCATCGCGTCGTCGGCCGGGTAAGCGTTGAAGTCGTAGAAGGTCAGCGGCCAGACGTTCCAGCAGTATTGGCCGCAGGCGGTCGCCATCGCATTGACCGCATCCAGATACTTGATGCGCTGGTCGTCGTCGATGCCGCCAGTGCCGGGGCGGTAGCCGATGTCGGTCAACTCGGCGAAGTACTGCGCCCCGACGAACACGAGATGGTTCTTGTCCGCCGAGCGGATGGTGTCGGTCATGTCGGACACGAAGTCCAGGTACCAGTCGTACCCCTCTTCGATGCCGTTGCGCGCGTTGTTGCGGGCCTTCAGTTCATTGCCAAGCTGCCACCCCAGGATGGCCGGGCTCTCCGACAGGTCGCTGACGAGTTGCCGCACCCACGGCTTGTAGTTCACTTCGTAGTTGGGCACGCCGGAGGCTGGGGCGTCGCCGCACTCCGGGTTGAAGTCGAAGTACTGCTGGCCGCGCCGGAACCAGGGGGCCGGCAGCACCATGTAGTCGCAGCCCTGGGAGTTGTCGCGCAGGTAGCGGTCCCCGGGGACGCCCTGGCCGTAGTAGTCCGTCAGCACAATCAGCAGGTAGATCGACTCTGACCGTCCGACCGACTTGTTGTACGACTCGACCAGCATGGTCAACTCGCGGACCATCCGGGCGCGCTGGCTGGCATCCACGTCCGGTGCCTCGCGGTGGCCCGTGGCGAACACGCGAATCCAGCGGACCTTGTTCTTCCGCATCCACTCCAGATTCTGAACAATTGACTCGCGGTAGATCAGGTTCGGCACGTTCGCCCCGACCGACTGCATCGGCACGCAGTCCGGGTCGAACATCATGCCGTCGATCACCCCGACGAAGCCCGGCGAGCGCCAGTCGTGGTCGGGCCAGTCCTCGTACGCCAGCACCTCGCGGTCTTCCCGGGTATTCACGCCAAGCGCCACATCGAACGGCACGATGAGCGCACTGAAGACGACGATGGTGATCATCAGACGGATCAGGAAGCGGAGGGGAAGCCTGGATACGGGAAGCAACTGGCATGGCCTCTCGTTGGAGTTTTGCGGGACTAGCGCCACTGTGGCTGCCCAAAACATGGTGAAGTGGGCAGTCCTGCGGCCCTCAGTGTAGCAGGCGTGTCAAGGCGTGGCATGGGTTCTCGCACCGTGTTACCGCCCCTCCAACAGCGCCCTGACGATATCCGGGCGGCTGGTGATGATGCCGTCCACGCGGGCATTCATGAGCGGTCGGACGGTCGCGGCGGTGTCCACGGACCAGACGACGACCTGCCGGCCGTTGGCGTGGGCGTCGCGGACGATCGCCGGGTCGGCTGTGACCATCTCCCAGGGCGGTCCCAAGATGCTGACGCCAACCGGCGGCTCGCCACGCAGCGGGCTGGCGGCGGTGTAGAGCGCGGCGAGGCGCAACCGGGGGTTCATCTGACGCAGCCGTTCAAGCGATGTCATGTCGAACGACTGGACGATGGTATTGCTCTCGTACTCGTAGGCAGTGATGACGGCGGCCACGCGCTCCTCAATGCCGGGATACAGACGCGGGTCTTTGACCTCGGGGAAGATGCGGATGCCGTTGTCGCGGGCCAGCGCCACGACCTCCTCGAAGGTCGGCACGCGCTCCCCGGCGAACTGCGGGCCGTACCAGGCTCCGGCGTCGAGCGCCTGCACCTGTTCTAGCGTCAGGTCGCGCAGCGCCCCCTGCCCGTTCGTGGTGCGCTCCATCCGCAGATCGTGGAACACCACCAGCCGGCCGTCTTTCGTCTGCTGCACGTCCATTTCGAGCCAGTCGGCCCGCTGGTCAATGGCGATGCGGAAGGCCGCCATCGTGTTCTCTGGGGCGTACCCCGACGCGCCCCGGTGCGCCAGCACCTGGATGCGGGCGATCATCATCTCGGGCCGGGTGATGACGATGAGCGGGATGCCGGCCGCCAGGATCAGCAGCAGGCCGAGCAGCAGCGCGATGCGCTCGCGGCGCGCCCCCAACTGGATCTTGACCGGTTCGTGGGTGGCGGTGCTCATGGGCGGGGTCTCATTCCTGGGTGCTGGAGAGTGCCGGGATGACGTAGTTGCCGAAGCCCGGCGTTCGCTGATGGCAGGGCTGTGCCGATGCGTCGCCACACGCCCGTCTCGCCTTGTTCACGCTTCTATGATGTCCTGGTCCGACGCGCCGACAAACAGCCCGGCGAAGAAGCGGCGCACGTACGGCGGCAACAGGCGCATGTCGCCCATCACGCCACTCGCCAGCCCGGCGAACATCTCCCAGTCGTTCTCTTCGACGAGCATGCCACGCCAGTAGCCGGTGGGGCTTGTCTCGTCCGGCTGTGTGGGGATGCCGTGCACATAGTGGTAGGCCAGCCCCTGGGCGCGGGCGTACTGTGGGTCAGGCTCACGGGAGAGTTGCACGACGGCGTCCATCAGGTCACGGGCGGCCGTGCCGTCTTCGCGGGCGTCGTGCCAGTAGGCATGTGCCAGTTCATGGATGGCCGCTTCGTCCTGCGCGCCGCGCACTTGCACGAGGCGCTGGTCTCCCCACCAGAAGCCGCCGCCCCATTCGGCCGACAGGTCGCCGGCTTCCAGGCGCAACGTCCGGAAGTACGTGGCCGCCTGGTGGGTGAAGGCGTAGCGGCGAAAGACGTCCTCGAACCAGGCGCGGACAACCGCCGGGGCTTCCATGCTCGTCAGGCCGAAGCCGTCGCGCATCTCCTGGCTGGCCCGGACCAGTGCCGCCATCGCCCGACCTCCCGGCATCACAACGTCATTGCGGGATCGGTGAGTATAGGGGACAACACGGTAACGGAAGCCAGCCGTTCGGGGGACGTTTTGGCGACATTCGGGCGGCACTGTCGCCGGCGCGTTTCCCTTCTCCCGCTTGCGGCAGCGTGGGCAGAGGGTGAGAGAATCGCTAGTAGCCGCGTTCCCAGTCCACCAGATTCAGCAGCGGCTCGCCGGCCAGCGACCGCCGCACGTTGTCGCGGAAGATGTCGAATGCCCGCATGGGGGGCGATTCGGTCTGACCGGAGGTGTGCGGCGTGAGGATAACGTTCTCGAACGCGAGAATCGCCGCCGGCGGGCCGTGCTCGAACTCGCCTTCGTAGACATCCGCCGCAAAGCCGCCGACCTGCCCGGAGCGTAGCGCATCGGCCAGGGCCGCCTCATCGACCAACTCGCCGCGCGCCACGTTGACGACCAGCGCGCCCGGCTTGAGCGCCGCGAACGCCGCCGCGTTCATCAGATGGTGCGTGTCGGGGGTCAACTGCGAGGCGACGGCCACCACGTCGCACTGTGCCAGGACGGCGAGAAGCTCAGTCGGCGGATAGAGGCGCTCGACGTGTTCAACAGGCTCCTGCGAGCGTCGGGTGCCGATGACGCGCATGCCGAGCGCCCGGCCCAGCCGCGCGATCTCCTGCCCGATGCCGCCCAGCCCGACCACGCCGAGCATCTTGCCGGCCACCTGCCGCCCGTTGAATGCTTGCCGATCAAAGTCACCCGTGGCACCCTGCCGGAAGGCGCGCGGTAGCTCCTTGTAGAGTGCCATGATGGTGGCGATGGCCCACTCGGCGATGGCGAGCGTGCTGCCGGCGCCGCGTCCACTGCTGACCGGGATGGTGCTGCCCCACAGATCGCTTTTGGTCAGATTGGAGACGCCAGCCGGTATCTGGTGGACGAACTTCAGCTTCGGGGCGCGACCGGCGATCCGCAGCGGCGGCGGGAAGATCATGCAGACGACGTCCGCATCGGCCAGGAGGGCGTCGCGGCGGGCCTGAAGCTCGGGCGTATCTTGCATGTCCCAGAAGCGGCGTGGCAGGTAGGAGATGGTGGTCTGGCGAGGCCAGTCGGCCATCATCTCAGGAGCGAACAGTTCCCAGGCATCCGTGACCTCAATGCGTGGGTCAACGGCAGCGATCTCGGCGATGCGCTCGGCAGACAACGGCGCGATCAGGACGACTTTCATCGGGCGGGAACTCCTCCGGCTGGTACTGAAGTTGCGCGGCTGCCGAGTGGTACCGACATGGTAGCGGCATCGGGCAGGTCTGGTGCTGGCAGCCGGAATATCCCCGGCCGTGGCATGGTTCCCGCAGCTACCACCAGATCAGCAGCACGCGTGCGCCTGAAGGCGCAAGAGGGGTCCGTTCGATGGACGTATTCGAGGCGATCCGCACCATTCTGGCCGTCCGCAAGTTCAAGGACAAGCCGGTCCCCGACGAGATCATCGGGCGCATTGTCGAGGCGGCGCGGCTGAC
>JBBQBU010000121.1:0-13015 GCA_038318015.1 Chloroflexota bacterium
CCCCCAGCGGTCCAGATTGCGCTCGTCGAAGTACGGCAGCGAGGCGAGAAACGCCAGAGGCAACAGGAGTGATCCGAGTGCCCGTGCTGCCTGAACCAGCGGAATTGGCTGGGCAGTGCGGACGGCTGTCAGCAGCAGGACCAGGGCGAGCGCGGCGGCGGTGCCGATCCAGCCGGGCCGGGGGGCGATCAGCCAGGAGACGGCCCCGGCCGCAACGGGTACCGCCAACACGGCCAGGGCGCCGTACGCCTTCGAGCGCAGCCGCACCGAGAGGACGGCGTGCAGCCCGCCCGACAGGAGCGCACCCAGCAGCCAGAAGACGGCCCCCGGAATGGCGCTGTCCTCGAAGTACACCAGATACGTCGCGGCGACGTTGGCCGGCACCAGGATCGCGCCGAGCGCCAGGAACGTACGGCCGGCTGGCCGCACAGCGGGGCGGGGAAGGCAGAGCCAGGCAGCGGCCATGAAGCCGACCGTCAGCCCCTGCAGCGCCCCCAGTTTGACGCCGCCGGAGACGTCGCCCCACGAGTAGCTCAAGAAAATGACGACGGCGGCAACCACCAGGAACGCCCCGAGGTACAGCACAATCGAGACGGCATGGTCCGCAACGAACGGTGAGCCACCGACCGGTGTGGCAGCCTGACCGCCCGGGCCGGCCTGGGCGCTGGAGGATGCGGCTCGCGCGGGCACGCGGGTGGTCGGTGGTGTGCCTGCGGTGGCCGGCGGCGCGCCAGGGATCGGCGGGAATGTGCCACCCGCGCCAGGAATCGGGCGCGCACTACCCGGCAGCGGTGCGGTGGAGACGGTGGGCGTGCCGGCCGCGCCAGGAATCGGGCGCGCGCCGGCACCCTCGGTGGGCGCGCCTGCCCCAACGGCGCTTGCACTGACGCCCTCGTTTGACATGGCCGCGACATCGGTGTCAGTCTCGGCTGCCGTGGAGGCGGCGGTAGTGGCGGCGGCCGGCGCGGTCGTCACGTCGAGCCTCACGCCGTAGCGTCGCGCGATCAGGTCCGCTTGCGTCCCTTCCACGTACCCTTCGGCCACGAGGCGCGGCAACTCCCGGCGCAGCCATTCGCGCACGGCCGGGTGCAACGGATCGATCAGCCCCCTGATCGCGTCGCCGAGACTCATAGCGCTCCCCGCCGGTTCCTGATCCATGTGGCGACCGTCTGCATCGCGTTGCCCCTCGCCCTATCCTGGCCTGCTACTCTCAACGATGGAGATGCACGCGAGGCGTCGGATGTTCCCACCATCCAGCCGCGTCCTGGCGACTGTTCCGGTGCAAACACACCGGCTTACCAGGATGTCATGCCGCTGCACGTTGTACCTGCGGGGTCGCGGGGGCGTGCCCAGGCTGGCCGTCGTGGCTGTCAGTATCCGAGCGTCATGCCTGGTCGGATGCCGGGTCAGTCGTCGTCCGTGGCGGGCGTAGGGGCGGGCATGGATGATGCCTGCTCGTCATCGTAGGTCAGGACGACCTGCATCGTCTCGGCAGGGCGGTCCAGCAGCAGCCGGTACGCCGCCGGTGCCTCCGTGAATGGCAGACGGTGGCTGATGAGCCGCTCCACCGGCATCTGTGCCAGCAGGTCCAGCACCGCTCCGCGCCGGCGAGCGTAGTTCCAGCGCATCGACAACTCCGGGGCGATGCGGCCAACCTGCGTGGAGCGCAACTGGATGCGCCCTCGGTGGAACCGCCCGCCGAGATCGAGGGTGGCCGGCTTAGTGCCGTACCATGAGCAGACCATCACGGTGCCGTCATCGACCACCATGTCGATGGCGGCCTGTAACGCACCGGGGTTGCCGCTGACCTCGTACACCACGTCTGGCGGCCCGCCGAGCGCAGCCGCCAGCGCAGCCGGCGTGGCCTCAGCGGCGGAGAGGGCGGCGTCGGCCCCCAGGTTGCGCGCCAACAGTCGCCGCTGCTCGATGGGATCGACCACGGCCACCGCGCCGGCACCGTTGCGCCGGGCTAGCAGCCCGACCAGCAAGCCCACCGACCCCTGCCCGAAGATCGCGACGCGCTCACCCAGGCGTACTGGAGCGTCGAGAAGTACGTTCAGGGCCGTCTCGACGTTGGCGGCGAAGACGGCGCGCTCCGGGCTCAGCGACGCCGGCAGCGGCCACGCCAGATCGACAGGCACGACGTACTGCGTCTGGTGTGGGTGCAGGCAGAACACGCGATCGCCGGCTCGCGCCTCCGACACGTCCGCGCCGGCTGCCAGGATCTGCCCGACGCTGGCGTACCCGTACTTGATCGGGAAGGCGAACCGGCCGGCCAGCGTCGGGAGGTCAAGTGTCGTGCCGGGCGGCACCTCACCTCGGAACACGAGCATCTCAGTGCCGTGGCTGATGGCCGACCGCTCGGCCCGCACCAGGATGTCGCGCGGGCCGACCGGCGGCACCGTCTCCGCGCGGATCTCGGCCTGACGAGGGCCAGCGAACCAGACTGCCCGCGCGGTCGTCACGGGCTAACCAGTGCCTGACTGCTCAGGTCGGATCTGTCACCCTGCGGTCCCAATGCCCCTTCAGAGCGCCACGGTCGACGAGTACCCGATATTTCACGGCTTCCCCCCCTCTCCCGCTTGCGGGAGAGGGGGTCGGGGGGTGAGGGCTTCGTCATCGCCGCAGACACGATCACAGGCTAGCCGGCTGCGGCGTCGCCGAGCGTCGGGCGGTCCACGATGCCGTCAAAGAGGATGTCCGGGCCGAGTTGGCGAATAGTCGTCTCCCGGAACGTCAGCGCCTTGCCCAGATCCAGGATGCCCAGGTCGCCCACAGCGTCCAGCCCCGCCCCGAGCACCTTCGGCGCGATGCAGACGACCAGCCGGTCCACCAGCCCCGCCTTCATTAGCGACGTGGTGATGCCCGAGCCGCCTTCGACCATCAGCGAGCGGATGCCAAGGGCGGACAATTGGCCGAGCAGCTCCACCAGATCGAGGCCGTCCGGCCCGGCAAGTCCGAAGATGACCCGCGCACCAGTCGCCTGGACGGCGGCCACGCGCTCCGGGTCCGCGGCCGCCTCGACGGCCACAACGATGGTGTGCTCCGGGGTCTCGGTCAGCAGGAAGCAGTCCAGAGGTATCCGCAGGCGCGTATCGGCAACCACGCGCAGGGGATCGGGGCCGTCCACCAGCCGCACAGTCAGGCGCGGGTTGTCATAGAGCACGGTGCCGATGCCGACGAGTACGGCGTCATGGGTCGCGCGCAACTCGTGGGCCAGGGCGCGGGCCGGCTCGCAGGTGATCCACTGAGATTGGCCGGTGCGCGTGGCGATCCGGCCATCCAGCGTCTGCGCGATCTTGATGGTGATGCGCGGCCGGGCCGGGGTCGCGGTGGCAGGGTGGAGGCTCGCCGCGATCTCGTGCACAGCGGGTGATGCTCCCAGGCGAGGTCGATCCATAGCGGAGACAGCAGGCTCTGTCGGGCTGAGTGTACCGCGCCAGCGCCCAGTATACGGCAGGACGGCTGTATGGAGATTCAGGGGCAGGGGCCGAGCGCGTATCATCTCCGCGACCCTGTGCCTGGGCGGGCGCTGGCGGCCAACAGGCGGCTCGGAACGCTCGCCAGTCGGCTGGCCGCTCGCTGGCGAGCGACAGTCGCGAGGCCGCCCAATGCTCCGATGCGTTGGGCAGCAGAGTACGTCTCGGAGGACGAGCAATGGTTAGCGTCTCGAAGCATGCTGACATCCAGGGCGAAGCGCGCGGCCCCGGTGTGACCCGCAAGATCACGATTGATAAGTCGACCGGCTCGGGCGCGATCTGTGCGGGCGTGGTCTACCTGGAGCCGGGCGGGACGATCCCCCCGCATACCCACCTCGTCGAAGAGGCGATGACGCTCGTTGAAGGCAGCCTGAAGATCCTGGTGGGCACCGAAACGGACGAGATCGAGGCCGGCACAAGTTGGCTGGCCCCGGCGAACACGGTCCACGGTGCACGCAATATCGGCAGCGGCGCGGCCACGCTCATCATCGCGTACCCGGCCAACGAGGTCGCGGCGTTCCGCGTCGAGGTCGATTTCTAGCACGGGGCACGTACTCCCCCCTCTCCCACTTGTGGGAGAGGGGCCGGGGGTGAGGGCCGCGCCCGGGGCCGGGGGTGAGGGCTTACGTGTCTTCGCTGTCGTCGTCCAGGCCCAGCGCCATCAGGTAGCCGCGGGCGCGCTCCATGAGCGGGTAGCGGTTCGCCAGCTTCCAGAACCGGGCCGAGTGGTTGGCCTCCGCGAGGTGCGCCAGCTCATGGACGAGGACAGCGTCGCGGACCCAAACCGGGAATTTCGCGACGCGGTCCGAGATGCGGATGGTGCCGCGACTCGGCGAGCAGCTTCCAAAGCGGTGCTGCTGGTTGGCGACGTAGCGGCAGTCGGTGAACTGGAGCTTGCCGTCGAAGTAGCGCAGGCTGAGGGCGCGTGCGCGTTCGGCCAGTTCGTCGTCCGTGTGCGACTCGCGCCGCTTGCGCGATGCCAGGATGCGGCTGCCGAGCTTTTCGGCCCAGGCTTGCTCTTCTGCTGCCGAGAGTCCCGTCGGCACCTGCACGATAAGCCGGGTGCCGTCGAGCCTGGCACTGATCGTGCGGCGTCTCTTGGCGCTGCGGATCATCTCCACCGACAGCCCGGACAGTGGGCCGCTGGCGGCCGGTTTGGGAGTTGGGGCCGCTTCGCCACCGTTTATTGACCGCCGAACTACCATCTATTGAACACGTCCACATTGGAAATAGCGCACGAGAGGGCTTGTGCATCGTGCCCAAGTGCGGTACACTCGCAAAAATCATAGTCGATGCTGACTATGGAGCGTGTACGGCGTCCCCACACGGGCGGTGGTTCGGTGCTGGTGCGTGCGCGAGGTACCTGAGGGGGTAGGTCGGTCCGTAACAGGCCGGCCTTTTGTGTCCCCACAGTGTAGCTCGGCGATAGCGGATTTAGGCAGTTTACGGCCGTCTGCGTGGCGTGAGGTCAGGGCATGAGCGCTCGGCATGCTGGTGAGGTTAGCGCGCCGCTCTACAAATCGGCGTACGAACATGACGCCTGTGGAGTCGGATTTGTCGCGCGGGTTTCGGGTCAGCAGGATCACGACATCCTGGTCAAGGCTCTTCAAGCGGTTTCCAACGTCACCCACCGTGGTGCTGTAGACGCCGACGCCAAGACCGGCGATGGCAGTGGCGTGCTGACGCAACTCCCGCGCAAGTTGCTGGTCCGTGAGGCTGAGCGGCGCGGCTTCAGGGTAGACAAGCCGTCCGACCTGGCACTTGGCATGGTCTTCTTGCCGCGCCACGATCTCGTCGCGCGTGACCTGTGCACCGCCGTGGTGGACCACGCGTTGCGTTCGCAGGGGTTGACGGTTGTTGGCTGGCGCGAAGTGCCGGTGGACCTGGGTGCCCTCGGCGAAAAGGCGATGGACACCCGGCCAGAAGTGCGGCAGGTTATCATCGCGCGGCCCAACGGCCTCGTGGATGACGTGGCTTTCGAGCGTGCGCTGTATCGCGCCCGCAAGGAGGCCGAGCGGCGCATTGAGGAGCAGGGCGTTGACGGCTTCTACGTGCCGTCGCTCTCCAGCCGCACGGTCATCTACAAAGGGCTGATGCTGGCGACCCAACTACCGGCCTTCTATACGGACTTGCGCGACCCGTCCTACGAGACGGCCATCGCCATGTTCCACCAGCGGTATTCCACGAACACGCTCCCGAACTGGGTGTTGGCCCAGCCGTTCCGCTTCCTGGCCCACAACGGCGAGATCAACACGGTGCAGGGCAACCGCAACTGGATGCGCGCCCGTGAGGCCGCGCTGTCGTCACCGGTCTGGGGCGACCAGTTCGAGCGCCTGCGCCCGATCATCTCGGCGAACGGCTCGGACTCGGCCAGCCTGGACAACGCCCTTGAGTTGCTCGAAGAGAGCGGCCGGGACGTGCTCCACGCGATGATGATGCTGGTGCCGCCCGCGTGGGAGAACATGGACGATATGGAGCCGCGCCTGCGCGACTTCTACCGGTACCATGACGCCGTGATCGAGCCGTGGGACGGCCCGGCCGGCCTCTCGTTCACGGATGGCATGACCGTCGGCACGGTGCTGGACCGCAACGGCCTGCGTCCCTCCCGGTACAAGATCGACCAGGACGGCTTGGTCGTGGCTGCGTCCGAGGTCGGTGTCATCGACATGGACGACGCGACCATCGTGGAGAAGGGCCGCCTCGGCCCCGGCCAGATGTTCGCTGTGGACACCGTGCGCCACCGCATCCTGCACAACGACGACATCAAGCGAGAAATCTCCGAGCGGCGGCCGTACGGTGAGTGGCTCGCCCGCAAGATGGTGAACCTGGGCAGTTTGCCCACCGCGCCGGCCCCCAGCACAAACGGTCACGCGTCCACAAACGGCCATGCCAACGGGACGAATGGGACGAACGGCAGCGTCAACGGCGCGAACGGCATCGTCGTGCACGGGCATGATGGCACGCCGTCCCCCGCCGCCGACCTGACCCCGACGCAGCTGGCCTTCGGCTACACGGCTGAGGAAGTCAAGTTCATCATTCGCCCGATGGGTGCGGACGGCAAAGACCCCGTCTTCTCGATGGGTGATGACACGCCGCTGGCCGTCCTCTCGAAAGTGCCCCGGCTGCTCTACGCATTCTTCAAGCAGCGCTTTGCCCAGGTGACGAACCCGCCGATCGACCCGCTCCGCGAGGAGTTGGTGATGTCGCTGCGGACGCTCATCGGGCCGCGCCGCTCGATCCTTGAGGAGACGCCGGATCATGCCGCCCTGCTGGAACTTGACAGCCCGGTGCTGTTGGGCGAGCAGCTAGACACCCTGCGCGGGCTGAACCAGGATTCGCTGGTGGCCCGTTCGCTCGACGCGACCTTCGCGGTCGCCGATGGCCCGGCCGGGCTGCGGCGCGGCGTGGACCGGCTCTGTACCGGTGCCGCTGAGGCGGTGGAGCAGGGTGCGACCATCCTGATTCTCTCCGACCGGGCGGCCGGTGCGGACCGTGCGCCGATCCCGTCGCTGATGGCCGTGGGCGCGGTTCACCATCACTTGATTTCGAGCGGCTCGCGGATGCGCTGTGACCTGGTGGTGGAGAGCGGCGACGCCTGGGATGTCCACCACTTCGCCAGCCTGATCGGCTACGGCGCGGCGGCGGTGCACCCGTGGCTTGCGCTGGAGACCATCGGGCGGGAGCTTGAGGCCGAGCATCAGCAGGCGGTCGTCATCGCGCGGAAGAAGCGCGAGGACACGGCGGCGATGGAAGCGGCCTGGAAGGAAACCGGCTGGGCGACCATCGTCAGACAGCGCGGCCAGTTCATTCATGCTGCCGAGCTTGGCCTGTTCAAGATCATGTCCAAGATGGGCATCTCGACGGTCTCCAGCTACCGTGGCGCGCAGATCTTCGAGGCGCTCGGGTTGTCGAACGAGGTCATCAACCAGTGCTTCGCGGGTACCACGTCGGCGCTGGGCGGTCTCGGATTTCAGGAGATCGGCGCGGACATCCTGGCGCGACATCAGGCGGCGTTCCCGGCCCCAGTGACTGAGGGGCCGGCGGCGAAGAAGGGGCGGCTGCCAGACTACGGCTTCATCCGCTTCCGCCGCGAGGGCGAGTACCACGCCTTCCAGCCGTTGGTGGTGCGGGCGCTGCAAGCAGCGTCGCGCGGCAACGATTACGAGGCGTACAAGCAGTTCAGTTCGCTGGTGCACGCGCGCATCCCGATGTCGATTCGCGACTTGCTGGACTTCAAGCCCGGCAACCCGATCCCGCTGCGCGAAGTCGAGTCGATGGAGACGATCCGCCGCCGCTTCGTGAGTACGGCGATGTCGCTCGGGGCGCTCTCGCCAGAGGCGCACCGCACGTTGGCCGTTGCCATGAACCGCATCGGTGCGCGGTCCAACTCGGGTGAGGGCGGCGAAGACCCGAACAATTACGTGGCGGACGCCAACGGCGATCTCGGGCACAACAAGATCAAGCAGGTGGCGTCGGCGCGCTTCGGCGTGACGGCAGAGTACCTGGCGATGGCCGACGAGATCGAGATCAAGATGGCGCAGGGGGCCAAGCCCGGCGAAGGTGGCCAGCTCCCCGGCATGAAGAACAACAAGATGATCGCGGAGCTTCGGTTTACGATTCCGGGCATCACGTTGATCTCGCCGCCGCCGCACCACGACATCTACAGCATTGAAGACCTGGCCCAACTCATCTACGACCTGAAGACGACGAACCCACGGGCGCGGATCGGCGTCAAGCTGGTGGCCGAGGCCGGCGTGGGCACCATCGCGGCGGGCGTCGTCAAGGCGTACGCTGACTACGTGCTCATCAGCGGCCACGACGGCGGCACCGGTGCCTCGCCGCTCTCGTCGATCAAGAACACCGGGTCTCCCTGGGAGCTTGGCCTTGCCGAGACGCAGCAGACGCTGGTGATGAACGACTTGCGCGGGCGGGTGACGCTCCGCACCGACGGCGGCTTGAAGACCGGGCGCGACGTGGTGATGGCGGCGATGCTCGGGGCGGAGGAGTACGGGTTCGGGACAGCGGCGGTCGTGGCGATTGGCTGCGACATGGCGCGGGCCTGTCACCTGAATACCTGCCCGACCGGCGTCGCCACGCAAGACCCGAAGTACCGCGCGAAGTTCGACGGCACGGCTGAGATGGCTGTGAACTACTTCACCCACGTGGCGATGGAAGTCCGCGAGATCCTCGCGTCGCTCGGCTTCCGCAAGCTGGACGAGGTCATCGGGCGGCCGGACCTGATCGCGGAGCGGCCGTTGCCGGCGGGCGACCGAGCGGCATTGCTCGACCTGTCCCCGATCCTGACCCCCGCCGACCCGAGCGGCACCCGCCCACGGCTGCACGTCGTCAACCGCAACGTGCGCCCGTCCGACACGGCCCTGGACCCCGAGATCATGCGGGACGCCCAGGATGCCGTGGAGAACGGCAAGCGCATGACCTTGCACTACACCATCCAGAACGCCCACCGAACGGTTGGCGCGCGGCTGGCGGGCGAGATCGCGCGGCGCTACGGCAGCAAGGGCTTGCCGGACGGCACCATCGAAATGCGCTTCAAGGGCAGCGCCGGCCAGAGCTTCGGAGCCTGGGCGACAAACGGCATGCGCCTGATCCTTGAGGGTGAGGCGAACGACTACGTGGCGAAGGGCCTGTGCGGCGGCGAGATCGCCATCATGCCGAGTGCGGAAGCGAGGTTCGAGCCGCACACGAACGTGATCCTCGGCAACACCATCCTGTACGGGGCGACCAGCGGCCGGCTCTTCGCGAGCGGGCGCGCCGGTGAGCGGTTCGCGGTGCGGAACAGCGGTGCCGTGGCCGTCGTCGAGGGCGCGGGCGACCACTGCTGCGAGTACATGACGGGTGGGATCGTCGTGGTGCTTGGCGAGGTGGGCCGCAACTTCGCCGCTGGCATGTCCAACGGCGTGGCCTACGTCTTTGACCCTGAGGAGCAGCTACCGAGCCGCTACAACGCGGAGATGGTGAAGCTCGAACGGGTGATGGCGCTTGATGATCTCGAACAGCTATACGCGCTGATCGACGAGCATTTCCGCAAGACCGGTAGCCCGCGTGCCCGAACGATCCTCGACACCTGGGACTTCTACCGCACACAGTTCTGGAAGGTCGCGCCGCACACGACGCCGCTGCCGGTCGCGGCACCGGCTGAGGCCGCGTCTGAGGGTCAGGCCGCCGAGCCGGGCATCGTCAAGCGAGCGTAACGACCAGCATGTAGGCGCGCCGGCATCGCCAAGCAATGGCCCTCACGTCGGGCCGGTCCCCCAGCATACGGGGCCGGCCTGACGTGAGGGCATTGTTGCGCGTCGGGCGAGCGGGGCACTGAGGGGGCTGTCACACCATGAGCGACACGATCAACATTGGGCTGCTGGGGCACGGCGTCGTAGGTGGCGGCGTCTCCCGCACGCTGCGCGACAAGGCCGAGACAATTGCGCGCCGAGTCGGGCGGCCGGTGGCGCTGCGCGGCGTGCTGGTGCGCGACCTGAGCCGCCACGCCGGGGCCAATGGCGTACAGTTGACGACGAATCCGGCCGACGTGCTGGATGACCCCGACGTGCACATCATCGTCGAGGTGATGGGCGGCGAGCAGCCGGCCCACGACTATATCCGGCGGGCCATCGCCAACGGCAAGCACGTCGTCACGGCGAACAAAGAGGTGATGGCGAAGCACGGTCCCGGCATCGTGGCGGACGCTGCCAGCAAGGGGCTGGACGTGGCCTACGAGGCGAGCGTCGGCGGCGGCATCCCGGTCATCGGACCGTTCAAACTGGACCTGCTCGCCAACGATATCTCGCGCATCGCGGCCATCATCAACGGCACCACGAACTACATCATCACCCGCATGAGCATGGCCGGCCTCGACTTCGCGACGGCGCTGCGCGAGGCCCAGGACGCGGGCTACGCCGAGGCCGACCCGCGCAACGACATTGAGGGCATCGACGCGGCCTACAAATTGTCGATCCTTTCGACGCTGGCGTTCCACGCGCGCGTGCATCCGGATCAGGTCTACCGCGAGGGCATCACCGGCCTGAAGCCGTCCGACTTCCGCTACGCCCGCGAGCTAGGGTACTCAATTCGGCTGCTGGCCATCGCCAAGCTGATCGACGGCGGCCTGGAAGCCCGCGTCCATCCGACGCTGGTCCCGGCCGGCACGATGCTGGCGAGCGTGGACGACGTGTACAACGCCGTGCAGGTTGAGGGCGACCTCGTGGGGCGCATCCTGTTCTACGGGCGTGGCGCGGGGGCCGGTCCGACCGCCAGCGCCGTCGTGGCGGACGTGATCGACCTGGCGCAGCGGATGGTGGGCGGTGTGGTCCGTCCGGCGCTGGCCCCCTACAACGACGCGATCCAGGTGCGCGGCATGACGGACGTCACCAGCCGGTACTACATCCGCATCGTGGCAGCCGACCGACCCGGCGTCATCGCGCAGGTGGCCGGCATCTTCGGCGCGCGGAATATCAGCCTGACCTCCGTCATCCAGAAGGAAGACGTGCAGCAGGTAGGCGACGATCGCCACGCAGAAATTGTCTTCATGACGCACGCCGCGCACGAAGGCTCAATGCAGCAGGCACTGAAGGAAATTCGGGAGCTACCCGTGGTCGGGGAGATTGGCAGCGTGATCCGCGTCGAGGATTAGGCGGCGACAGCAGCGGGGCGGTGGGCCGAGAGCGGTCCGCCGCGCCGCCGGCTCGCCGGCTGAGAGCGACGGGGTCAGCGTGGGCAGGGCGCTTCGAGGATGCCGAGGCCGATGGCGCGGGCGACGGCTTCCGCGCGGTTCGCGACGCCGAGCCGCGCGATGATCCGTTCAACGTGCGCTTTGGCCGTCCGGGTGCTGACGGTGAGCGCCACGCCAATCTCCTGATTCGTCTTCCCGAAGGAGACCAGGCGGAGCACCTCGTGTTCGCGAGCCGTGAGGCTGGTTCCGGCCCAGGACGGCGCATCGACCATCTGGTGCAGTGCCCTTGTCGATACCTCATGGTCGAGGATCAGCTCACCGGCCAGGACGCGGCGCAGGGCGGACAGCACGTCAGCTTCTGAGATTGTCTTGCGAAGGTACGCGGCCACGCCAGCCTCGACAGCCAGTCGCATCGAGCCTGGGTCGTCGCGGTCAGTCACGATGACGACGCGGGTGTCGGGGCTGTCGTGGCGGATGCTGCGAGTCGCAGACAGGCCGTCCAGGCCCGGCAGGTCAATCTCCATCAGGATGAGGTCAGGCCGGAGGCGTCGGCAGAGCGCGACGGCCTGACGACCGTCGGTCGCCTCAGTCACAACCTCGAACTCAGGCTGTCCTGCAAGCACGCCACGCAGGCCGGCGCGCGGGATATCGTGGGCGTCCACGACGATGGCGCGCGCCGGATACGGGATGCTGCGTATGCCTTGCTCGGACCCCTTGCGTGATGGGCGTGGCTGGCCGGCGCGGCGATCCATCTCGTTCGCTACCATGCTGCGGCCATGTAGTCACCACCGATCAGGCGCGAACTGGCGTGGCACGGCGACGAGGCTTCGCGCGCAGAGGGCCGGGGCCGTGCTGCGAGGAACAGTCGTGTGGTCGCTGCCCGCTGATGCTAGTGTACTGCGCGTGCGACCGCATCCCGCAATGCAGAATAGTTGCATAGCGTCTGGATACGGTCAGGTGCGGCGCGCCGAGTCGGGCCTGGATGTGCAGGTAGCCGGGGGATATCCCCCGGCTACCTGTGGGTGCGGATGGCTGGGCGTTCCAGCCCTGTGGCAGCGAGGCGCTAGTTGGCGAGCGAGTTCGCGCCACCTCCCACGAACTTGTCAACGCTGCCGCAGCCGTCAACGATCTTGAATGGCACCTGGAACGCCGCGCCAGCGTTTGTCTGGGTCACGGTGACGACGATCTGGCGGGTGCCGGTCGGCAGGTTGATCGGGCTGGTGCCGATGCTACTCTGTCCTGCCATCTGCAAAGTGGCGTTAGTCGGCGTTCCGAACTGGATCTGGGAGAGGATGTTGCTGCCGTTCGGTGATGCAGTGTCCGCCTTGATAGTGACCTGCATTTGCCGGCCACCCACGTTCTGGGTGGTGACGGAGATGTTCGGTCGAGGGTCGCACAATGTGGCGGCCTGCAAGAGGGTCGGGTTGATGGTGCCTGTTGCCTGGGCGTCGGCGATGCTGCCGCCCACGGGATTGGTGAGGTTCACCAGGAACGTTTCGGGGTTCTCGGTGTTGTTGCTGTCGGCCTGGGCCTGCACCGTGACCGTCTTGGTCGTCTGCCCGGCCGCGAAAGTGAGTGTGCCGCTGGCGGCCACGAAGTCACTTGGCGAGACAGCCGTCTGGTCCTGGGTGGCGTACTGCACCGTGAAGGCACGCACCGGAGCGATGTTGAGCGTGACGTTGAAGGTCATCGGTGCGATGCTCGACCCAGGCTCGTCGAGCGTCGCGTCAGCGATAGAGGCGGCAGGGAGCGTGGCCGCGTTGTTGGTCACGCTGACATCGGTCGGATTCAGCCCGTTGAACGATGGGTCCGTAGATACGGCCGCCGCCGTCACGATGGTGTAGGCCGCGTT
>JBBQBU010000122.1:0-12887 GCA_038318015.1 Chloroflexota bacterium
CCGGCCGCTGCCGTCCAGCCGACGGCCGCGAAGCCGGCAGACATGAAGCCCGCCGCCGACGCAAAGCCGGCCCAGGCGGCGCCAGCGCAGGCCGCGGCGAAGGTGGCACCGGCAAAGGACTTGCTCTGGTGGACTACCTCGACCGGCCTGATGGACGATCTCGCCAAAGAGTATGGTGCGGCCAACGGAATCGCGATCCAGGCCCAGATGCAGGGCAACTACGATCAGATGGTCCAGAAGGTGCAGGCCGGTATCGCGACGAACAGTCTGCCGCACATCGCCGTCCTCGGGCAGCGCCACGGCATCCCGCAGATCGCCGACTCCGGCCGACTGATTCCGCTGGCAGACTTGATCGCGCAAGATCCATCGTACGGCGAGGCCGACTTCCTGCCCATGTTCTGGAAGAAGTTCACGTACAAGGGGCGGATTCAAACATCACCGTTCATCAACTCCTCGCCGGTCCTCCACTACAACAAGACGGCCTTCAAGGAGGCTGGGCTGGACCCGGAGAAGCCGCCGACGACCCACGATGAGCTGGTGGCTGCAGCCGTCAAGCTGACGAAGCGCGAGGGCGCAAACGTCACCCAGTGGGGGATCAGCACGGCCGCCGATACACCCTGGTACGCCTACGCCATGATCTGGCAGAACGGCGGGGCGGTGCTGGCGGAGAACAGCATCCCGGCCTTCAACAAAGAACCGGGTGTCGCGGCGCTCGGGCTCTGGAAGGCGCTCGTCCACGAGCACAAGGCGATGCCGCCGCTGCAGCACTCCGACAATGAGAAGGACTTTCCGGCCGGCAAGATCGGCATGTTCTTCTCGTCATCAGCGTCGGGCGGCAACTTTGAGAAATCTATTGGCGACCGCTTCGAGTACGGGCTGGCCCGCTTTCCGGGCACGGTGCAGCGGGCAGTGCCGGTCGGCGGGGCGTCGCTGGGTGTGTTCCGCTCGGACCCGGCGCACGAGGCGGCAGCATGGGGCTTCTTGAAGTGGCTGACCTCGCCAGAGATCAACGCCCGCATCGCGCGCGAGACCGGCTACGTGGCGATCCGGAACGGCACGCTGGAGCGCCCTGAGATGAAGGAGCTGCTGGCGCAGAACCCGCGCCGCGCAACGGCGATCCAGCAGATTCGCGAGGACATCCGCGCGGAAGGCATCAGCCCGGCCGACGCGGTGGTCTGGCTGGGACTGGAAAAGGTCCAGCAGCAGCTTGAGGCCGACGCGAACGCCGATCCGCAGAAGTTGCTCGACGACTTGGCGGCCGATACCACGAAATATCTGAAGGAGTACGAATGAGCCGACTCGTCCCCGGCTCGACCACGCGGTGGACGTCAGCGTTCGGGCTGCCGCCCGCCGTTCGATGAGCGTTTTGCACTCTGAGAGAACATCGCTGTAGTGGACGAGAGGTCAGATCAATGGCTGGTGATGGGGCCAGCCGTCCATGCGTCCGCCAACGTGCCCGGCGGTCGCGACGAACAGAAGGAGACTCCGATGCGACTGCCTCGACGACGCGCGCTGTTCGTGCTCGCGGGAGCGGCTTCAACCGCCCTCGCTGCCGCCTGTTCGACCACGCCGGTGCCGCCAGCGGCCAAGCCGGCCGAATCGAAGCCGGCCGACGCCAAACCGGCCGAGGCGAAGCCGGCCGCTGATGCCAAGCCAGCGGAGTCCAAGCCGGCCGACGCCAAGCCTGCGGCCCCGCCTGCGACGGCGACGCCGGTGATCGAGGCGAAGGCGTCCGGCAACGTCTCGGGCGGAGAGATTGTCAAGCTCACAGCCTGGACGATCGGCCCGGATGCCCCCTCGTTCAACCGCCGCGACAATCTGGTCGCGGCGGCCGACGGGCTGAACAAGGCGCTCGAAAAGGAAGGCTCGCCGCAGCGCGTCCAGGTGGAAGCGACCTTTGAGAGCGGCGGCTCATGGGACGCCTACAAGCAGAAGTTCACCCTGGCCGCCGAGGCGAAGCAGGGCCCGGACATCGTGCTTTCTGGCCACGAAGACCTGGCGCCCTGGTCGACGGCCGGCTACGTCGTGGCGATGGACGACTGGCTGAAGAAGTACGAGAAGGACGTCGAGGACGTCTACCCGTCGCTGTGGCCGGCCATGAAGTACAAGGGCAAGGCCTACGCGATCCCCCAGGACACCGAGGCGCGCCCGATGTACTACTGCAAGGATCTCCTGGCGAAGCTCGGCTGGCCACAGGAGAAGATTGACGGGCTTCCGGACGCGGTGAAGAAGGGCGAGTGGACCTGGACCGATCTGGTTGACACTGCGAAAGAGGCGGTCTCGAAGGGCGTCGTCGAAAGTGGCAAGGGCTGGTACGGTCGCCCGACCCGTGGCCTCGACCACTACATGTTCTACTATCAGAACGGCGGCCAGATGCAAGATCTAGAGTCCGGCAAGCTGGTCCTCGTGAAGGACGCCCTGGAGAAGCACTTTCAGCTCCACGCGGATGCCGTCAAAATGCACAAGATCACGCCGGAGAACTTCCTCGGCTCCGAGTTCAAGATCTGGCACGAGACGGTAACGGCCGGGAAGGTGCTCTTCTACAACGCCGGCACCTGGACCTGGGCTGAGTGGATGAAGACGTACAAGGTGCCCGAGCAGCAGCAGTGGGACACGGTCGGCTTTATGCTGATCCCGGCCGCTCAGAAGGGCTCGAAGCCGGTCACGCTCTCACACCCGCTCGCGTACATGGTCACCGGCGGCAGCAAGAACCAGGAGCTGGCGTTTCGCCTGGTCGCCGCTGCCACCACGCCGGAGTTGAACTCGAAGCACTCGGTCGAGAGCGCCCACCTGGCCGTGCTCAAGACCCAGGAAAAGGACCCGACCTACCAGAAGGACAAGTTCCTGCTGGCGGCAGGCTACATGTCCGAGTTCACCACCTTCATCCCGAACCATCCAAAGTTTGGCTCGTACGACGAGGTGCTCTGGCGGTTGCTCGGGGCCGTTGAGGGCGGGCAGATGCAGCCGAAGCAGGCCGTGGACGTGGCAACGACGGAGATCCAGGCGCAGCTTAAGGACGACTTGATTGTCAAGTAGGGGGCCGGTGTGGCGCTGATTGAGGAGCGTGCGAACGCCGGGCGAGCGGCATGCACGCCGGCCGCCACGAGCGGGTGGTGGCGCCAATACGCGACGGCGGCGTTCTTCATGGGGCCGGCACTGGTGATGGTGGCCGCGTTCTTCGTGGCACCGGTCATCATCACGCTTGGCATGTCGCTGACCGACATGGCGACGACGACCGGTCTCGCGAACTGGCAGTGGGTCGGCCTGGACAACTACGAGCGGATGGCTCGGGGCAGCTTTACGCTGCTAATCCTGGGAAACACCGTCTTCTACGTGGTCGTCACGCTAGCGTTCAACGTGCTGACCGGGCTCGGCATCGCCCTGCTGAGCGCCAACGTCGATCAGCGCGTCGGCGGCGTGTTCAGGGCACTTTGGCTGCTGCCACGGATCTCGCCATCGGTCGTCTACGCGCTGATGTGGACCTGGGCTGCCGCCGCGCCGCCCTACGGCGTGATCAATCAACTGGTCGCGCCGTTCGGTATTGAAGGGCGCTACTGGATCAACTCGGATCCCTGGCTGATCGTCTTCCTGATCAACGGCTTCGTCGGGGCGAGCTTCGGCATGCTGATCTTCACCAGCGCCATCAAGAGCATCCCCGAGGAACTGTTCCGCGCGGCGAGGGTGGATGGGGCGAATGCCTGGCAGATCGCCCAGCGGATCACGCTACCGCTGCTGCGGTGGCCGATCCTGTTCGTGCTGACCTACCAGACGATGAGCCTCTTCGCCTCGTACGAGTACATCTTGCTGACCACGAACGGTGGCCCCGGGCTCTACATGACTGAGGTCTGGAGTCTCTGGGCGTTTCACACTGCCCTGAGCAGCTATTTTGGGAACCTGGAGTTCGGTTACGGGGCGGCGCTCGCGGCGGTCCTCGTCGTGATGGGCCTGCTGGTGAGCTTCATCCTGCTGCGCGTCTTTCGCTTCAACGACCTGGTTTCCGATCCCCGGATCGAAATTACCTGATGGCTGTCAGCAAGGCATCCGCACATCCCGTCGTCAGGAGTGGGCCGTTGGGTGGGCTTGGCCGTGGCATCTCCAGCGCACTGCCGTACGCCGTGCTCATCCTGTTCACGCTACCGATCCTGATCCTGTATTGCTGGCTCGTCTTCTCCTCTTTCTTCACGAGGATGGAGGGCCTCCGCCCGGCGGGTGCCTTTACGTTGGAGAACTGGCGCTTCCTCTGGGCGCCGGAGACGGTCGAGCAACTCGCCAACAAGCCGCCGATCATCCCGCTGACCATCAACACGCTGGTCTTCTCGCTGGCGACGACCGCCGTCGTACTGCTGGTCTCGTCGATGGCCGGCTACGTGCTCTCGCGGCTCCACTTCCCCGGCCGTCGGGCGTTTCTCGGCAGCGTGCTGCTGCTCCATAGCTTCCCGAGCGTGACGCTGCTGATCGCCACGTTCATCGTGCTACGGCAGATCGGCCTCTACGACCGGTTGCTTGGCGTGATCCTGGTCAAGGCAGCGTTTGAAATACCGCTCGGCATCTGGATCATGAAGGGATTCTTCGACACCGTCCCCTGGGAGCTAGAAATGGCGGCGCTGGTGGACGGCGCGGGACGAATCACGGTCTGGTGGCGCATCGTCATGCCGCTAGTCCGGCCAGGGTTGCTGGCTCTGGGACTGCTGGCGTTCGTCTCCGGCTGGAACGAGTTCCTGCTGCCGTTCGTGTTCATGCCGAGTGGTTCACAGGCCACGTTGAGCCTGCTGGTACGGGCGTTGTTGGGTGAGGGGCGCTTCGTGGACTACGGACTGCTCACCGCCGTCGGTCTCTATTACGTCCTGCCAATCCTGATCCTGTTCCTGTTCGCGCAGGATCACCTGATGAAGGTCTACGGCGGCGGGGTCAAAGGGTAGGACGCAGGAAGGGAAGGCCGTGGACGTTCGGCTCGAAAAGCTGACGCGGCGTTTTGGATCGGTCACGGCTGTCGACGGGCTCGATCTGGAGATCCGAGACGGCGAGTTCGTGGCGCTGCTCGGTCCGTCCGGCTGCGGCAAGACCACCACCCTGCTGATGACGGCCGGCATCTACCGGCCAACGTCTGGTGCGATCTACTTCGGCGAGCGCCGCGTCGATCACCTGCTGCCGCGCGACCGTGGCATCGGCATGGTTTTCCAGAACTACGCTCTTTACCCACACATGACGGTCGCGGAAAATATCGGCTTTCCACTGTCGTTGCGCCGGAGCATAACGCGCGAGGAGCGTGATCGACGCGTCGGACTCGTGGCCGAGCAGGTTCGGGTGGACGAGCTGCTGGCCCGCCGGCCGGCCCAGCTTTCTGGTGGCCAGCAGCAACGTGTCGCTCTGGCACGGGCGCTGGTCAAGGAGCCAGACATCCTGCTGCTTGACGAACCGCTCTCGAATCTCGATGCACGGCTCCGCCACACCATGCGGGCCGAGATCAAGCGGCTTCAGAAGGAACTCCGGATCACCTCGATCTTCGTGACCCACGATCAGCTTGAAGCGTTGACGATGGCCGACCGGATCGCCCTGATGGCCGACGGCAAGCTCGCCGCGTACGGTGCGCCGGACGACCTGTACGAGCGCCCGCGCAACCGCTTCGTCGCCGAGTTCATCGGCAACCCGCCGATGAACTTCCTGGACGCGGAGGTCGCCCGGGTAGACGGGCAGATGGTCGTCCGGAGCGCCGGCAACGTGCAGGCACCGCTCACGCTTGCCCTGGCCGACCGTCTGCCGCTCAACGGTTCCGCCCGCGCCGTCACCCTGGGGGTGCGTCCAGAGCACCTGACAATCGGTCCGCCAGACCAGTCACACGCGCGCGGCGAGGTGTACATGGTCGAGCCGATGGGGCGGGAGCAGGTGATCGACGTTCGGGTCGGTGAGCGGTCGCTCCAGGCGATTGCACCGGCATCACTGTCCGTGCGCGTCGGCGAACCGGTTGGGCTGACCTTCGACGCCACCAGACTCCACCTTTTCGACCCGGCCGCCGGCGAGCGGCTCGGCTAGGAGCATCATGTCCGGCAACATCTCGCGTACCGTCGACACCCACGGTGTCCACCCGGAATCGGTCATCCGCGCGCCAGATGGGCGGCTTGTTCAGCTCAAGGTCCACAGTGCGAACTGGGAGCCGGCCCTGCCCGAGAACTCGCTCGACGCCCTTGCCGCCTGCCTCGCTGCCCCCGTCGCGCGAGCTGAGATCGACCTCGTGATGCTGGCCGACAGCGACTTCCTGATGTATCACGACGACGTGCTGGATCGAGGCACGACCGGCAGCGGCCCGGTCGCCAGCCTGACCTCGGATGCGGCCCGGGCGCTCCGGATGCGCAACTACCGCCACGATGACGAGGGCGGCGAGCTTGCCCCGGCGACAGACAACCAGGTCAGCCAGTTGAGTGACGTGGTCGAGATGATGCGGGCGACTCCGGCGCCGACCGTGCTCCAGCTCGACATGAAGGACGCGACGCCGTGGCCGTGGACCCGGATCGAGGAGCTGCTTCGCCTGGTGGAGCCGATCAGGGACCGCGTCATCTTTGGCTGTACCGCCGACTGGAACTTGCGCCGCCTCTTGCACGTCGATTCGACCGCGCCGATCGGCTTCGATCCGATGCACTACCTGGACTGGGCACCAGACGGCTCTGAGCTGGAACCGTTGCCTCGTGTCCGGAGCGCCTACGGCTACCTGGATGCGCACCCAATTGCGCGCCAGCGCCACGGTGCGACGGCCGACTACCTGCGCGATCGACTCGGCGGGCTGCTGCGCCTCGTCCCTGCCCCACGCGATCTCTACATCCGGCTCAGGACTGCCGAGCAGATGGTTGCCGACGACCTGGGCATGGACACATTGGCAACGATGATCCATGACCTCGGCGCGAGCTTCGATCTCTGGACGCTCGACGCCGGCACCCCGAACTGGGAGGCGCGGCTACGCCTGGCGCTCGACCTGGGCGCCGACGTGATCACCACGAACACGCCTCGTGCGCTCGCCGTAGCCCGGATGCCAGAGTAGGTGCGCGGGCGGCAGGGTCACCGACGCCGGGCCCGCATATCATGGACGGCAGGCGACTGAAGGCCTGGTGACCCGCTGAAGAACGAGCAGCTCCACTGTGGAGGTGCCCAGCAGCAGCACCTCCAGTGCCGCCGCTATGCCCTTTGCTGATCGTTCTGCTCGAATTCCTAGAAGATCGACACGGCGATCGTCGAGATGTCTGGTAGCCGGTGTGAACTGGCGCTTCGCCGGGGTGCCCGTGGTGCCCGATCGGCACACGCCTTGCGCCTCTGCCGTTGCGCAGCACAATCAAGCCGCCACCCGATTGGCAAGGAGAGATCCCATGGCAACCGAGCATCCGCCACGCGACCGACAGATTGATGCGCAGATCGACCGGCTGATTGATGAAGACGCCGGCCAGCACCCACGCGACGAGATCAAGCGCCTTGCGCACGATTCGGCGTCCGAGTTGCAGGAGGCGCCGGTGCAGCAGTTCGTGCCGAACCTGGTCCACAACGATGTTAAGGGGCACCTGGTGCACGACAACGCCGTGCGCTCGGACGACGACCTGTAGCGCCGCAAGACGGCGTGCAAGCCCGCGCTGGGCTGCCGTTCACACCAGGAGTCAGTCGCTCCGGCTACTCTTAACTTCCAGCACTCTCACGTTAACGGGCGCATGCTGTTTGATGGAATCGGAGAAAGTCTTCCCGTTTGCTGGTCACACGGGAGACATAACGACCAATGCGCGTCGATAGCACGGTGAGCGGAGTGAGACTGGCATGGAGCGAGAGCAGGCGCAACGGGTGCGGGCTGGAGATGTCGCAGTGTACCGGCGGGCGCGACACCGCGTAATCGCCATCCATGACGATGGATTCTGGGCGCCGTACTTCGAGCTTGAAGGGGCCGGAATCGTCGGTCATGCTCTGATCGATTCGGTCGAAATCCAGCCGGCGTACGGTATCATGGTCCGGCAGCGGGCGGCGCGCGTACGCATCGATCAGGCAGCCGGTCTTCTCAGCCCCGAACTGGGCATTCAGGCGTAGCGCGCGGGCATCGCGCGTCGGTCACGGCCAGCCGTCAGTTCCGCAACGTCTGGGGCCAACTCAGGCTTCCTGTCTCGATTGGCCCCAGACGCTCCCAGTCGGAGCCGTTAGGCAGAGCAATCTGGCAGTCGCCGCGATGGCGGCGCACCGTGCGGTACGATTGGAGATGCGCATCGCCAGCCGCACTGCAGCCCATCAACTCGTTATTCGGCGCGCCAGCGGAAGGTGCCCCCGGTCAGCCGGTGCTGGATGCTCGTCGTTTGGCATAACGGCATCGCCTCCACAGGCGCATAGACTAGCAGGAATTGCGCGGCAATTGGCGTCCCAGCGGGTCTGTTCCCACCAGGAAGCAGGCGAACCGCCAGCATCCCGAGCGGCAGGCTGACGCCAACGCTCAACAGCAGCGCGAGAGCACCCAGCGCGGCCGAGGCCGCCAGCCGTTCTGCAAGCAACAGTGCAACAGGCCGTCCAGATGCGAACGACCGGCCGAAGTCGAGGCGTGCTAGATCTGCCCACCAGCGAACGTATCGCTCTGGCAGCGGACGATCAAGGCCGAGCTCGATACGCTTCGCCTCCACGTCTTGCTCGTCCAGCTGTGCACCGGCTCCACCGGCTGAGAGCGCCATGCGGGCCGGATCGACCGGTCCGGCGGCGATCAGTCCAAAGGCGACCAGCGAAACCAGGAAGAGCGTCGGGATCGCCTGGAGCGCCCGGCCGATCAGCAGTCTCGACATCGGCTACGTCTTCAGCCGTGACGTCGAGGCCGGCGCTTCCGCAGGGAGCATCTCCAGCTCGAAATGGAGCGCATTCGAGCCGGGCGCACCTTCCTCCCGCCGAGCGTCGAAGATCTCCGTCGTTGGCATCGCTCGCCAGAACGGCTCGGCGCCGGGCACACTCGGGTTGGTGTGCAGGTAGATCGTGTCATACCCGCCCTCATCACGGATGAACCGTCGCGCCGCCTCGACGAGGGCACGGGCGACACCGCGCCGCCGGTGCTCGCAGGCGATGTAGGCGCGGAAGAGCTGACAAGCTGTGTCGGGCGCGTATCGCTCGGCAAGCCAACTTGGGTGGGGCGGCGACGTGGGGCCATCGGTTCGGACGGCAATCGTGCCGATGACCTCGTGACTGGCGTGATCCACCGCCACGAACATGGCCTGTCGGCGATTGTCCAGGTACGTCCCCTGCATGTCGTCAATGTCCCAGTGGCATTGGGGCATGTAACCGGTTTTCAGGTCTTCTTCGAGGACACGCACGATGCTCGCACGGGCCTCGGCGAAGTCGGCGGGCGTCACCTCGCGAACGGTGGACCCTCTGCCAGTGTTGATCGGTGGGACCACGACCCGATCTGAGCGTGTGCTGGTCTTCATCTGATCTCCCGCCGGCCGTATGCTCGGCATGATGTCGGCAACGGGCATGGCCATCTCGAAGTAGACCTGACCATACTCTGGTCCGTCGCCACCCGGCCGACGAGCATCAAGCACGACAGTGGTAGGCAGCGCACGCCAGAACCCGACGGCTGTCCGTGAATGAAACTGGATCAGGTCGAAGCCACCGACATCAGCCGCCCAGTTGCGGGCCGATTCGACTAGCGCCCGACCGATGCCGCGCCGCCGGGCCTCCGGCAGGACGAAGACGCGCGTCAACTCGGCTGTGCGCTCGCGGTCGTACCGCTCCACGATCTCCGCCGGATGCGGTGGCGACGTGATCCGGAACACGCGGATGCCGGCCGTGCCGAGCAGTTGCCCCGAATGGTGATCGACGGCCACGAGCAGCGTCTGGCGCGGATGAACCAGAAAGAAGCGATTTGGATCAATGACGTCGTCATGCCAGCGGGACCGGTAGTCGTATCCGTAGTCCTGCTCGATCACGCGGATCATCAGCGCCCGCGCCTCGTCAATCTCATCCGGGCGGGGCGCACGGATTGCATAACCGTGTGTGGTGCAATCAGGGTTCATCGTTCACTCTCAAGCGTAGATCGAGCCTGGATGCGTGGCGGTAGGTCGAGCTCGAAGTGGATTGACGGCTCCGGCGGCTCTGCGGTTCGACCATCGTGGACGATGCGCCCTCCGAACGATTCCCAGAACTCGACGGCCGTCTCGGTGTGCAGGCAGATCACGTCGTAGTCGCCGATCTCACGGACGAATCGCCGTAGCTCCTCGACGAGCAGCCGGGCGATGCCGCGCCGCCGGTGGCCTGGGTGAGTGAAGACTCGGACGATCTGTGCCGTGCGGTCTGGCGGCTGGTACCGCTCCGCCAGCCATGCTGGCCGGGTCGGTCCCCCCGAGCGCAGCCCAGCTGTCCCGACAATCTCTCCGCTTGCAGCATCCAGAACCAGTAGCAGCGTGTGGCGCGGGTTCTCCAGGTACGTCCCTATCAGGTCGTCGTAGTCCGCGTGCCAGACAGGGTGGTACCCGTACCCGAAGTCCTTCTCGAAGATGCCGAGCATGAAAGCACGGACCGACGGCACATCGGCTGCGACCGCTCGGCGAACCGTGAGTCCGGACGCCGCACCAATGCCGTCCCACGCAGCCGTGAGGCGCTCGATTCCATCTGCTGCATGCTCCTGTCGCGGTATCATCGGCGATTCCGTCGAGGGTCAAGCGCGTCGCTGAGGGCGTCACCGAGCAGATTCGCGCCGAGAACCGTCAAGAAGATCGCCAGCCCAGGGTAGAGCATCAACTCGGGCTGGCGCGCAAAGAACAGCCGAGACTCGTTCAGCATCGCGCCCCACTCCGGCGCAGGCGGCCGGATGCCAAGCCCCAGGAACGAGAGCGCCGAGATCGCCAGGATGATCCGCCCAAAGTCGAGACTGGTCAGCACCGCGAGTTGCCCAATGATCGCCGGCAGTAGATGACGCAGCAGCACGCGCGGCACCGATGCTCCGACGGCGTGCGCCGCCAGGACGTACTGCTCTTCACGGGCTTGCAACACCATGCCCCGGATGACGCGGGCGTACCAGGCCCAGGACACGGCCACGATAGCGATGACGACACTCCCGAGGCCGGCCCCGAGCAGTCCAGCGATGGTGATAGCGAGCACCAGACGCGGGAACGCCAACGTCAGATCTACCGTCCGCATCACCAGATCGTCAAACAGGCCACCGAGATACCCTGCCAGCCCGCCGAGGACGAGACTGATGAGCAGCGAGATCAGCGTGGCGGCTGCTGCCACACCCAGCGAGACACGGCCGCCGTGCAGCACTCGGGACAGGATGTCCCGCCCAAAGTTGTCGGTGCCCATCAAGTGCGCGGCGCTCGGGGGCTGAAGTTGGGCTGGCAGGTTGACACGAATCGGATCGGCCGGTGCCAGCAGTGGAGCTGCCAGGCAGGCCGTCACGACACCAGCCAGGAGGAGTGCCCCGGCCAGCCCGGCGTGATCGACGAGCCTGAAGACCGAGCGCCGTCGAAGGCGTGGCCGTTCGTCTCGGACAACGACGCGGAGCAGTGCCGACGCTGTCGTCACTGCGCCCGCGCTCCGAGCCTGATCCTCGGATCGAGCACGCTGTAGGCCGCATCCACGAGCAGGCTCGAGAAGACGAACACCAGGGTCATCAGCAGGACGTATGCTTGAATGACCGGGTAGTCGCGCGAACCAATCGAGTCTACCGCCAGCTTGCCGAGACCAGGATAGGCGAAGACGGTTTCGATGACCGCTGCGCCGCCCAGTAGCCCGCCGACGCTGAGCGCAAGCGCCGTGATGGCCGGGATGAGGGCGTTTCGGAGACAGTGCCGCACGATCACGATTCGCTCGGCGAGGCCCTTGGCCCGGGCCACATCGACGTATGGTTGGCCGAGCACTTCGAGCAGGCTTGCCCGGATCAAGCGGGTCTGTGTGGCAGCGACGCCGGCCGCCAGTGCGACCGTTGGAAGCACCAGATGGCGGAACGTGCCACTGCCAATCGCAGGGAACCACCCGAGTCGGACCGAGAACGTCCAGATGAGCAGCAGACCGAGCCAGAAACCGGGCATCGAGACCCCGGCCAGCGCGATTAGCCGGCAGAACCCGTCCAGTAAGCCGCCAGAGCGAACCGCCGACAGGATGCCGAGCGGCGTTGCCACCACCAGGGCAACCAGCAACGCCCCCACGGTGAGCTGAAGCGTGGCCGGCAGGCGCTCGACGAGCAACTCGCTGACGGGGCGGCTGGTAGAGAACGATCTGCCGAAGTCGCCCCGTGCGACCTGACCGAGCCAGCGACCGTACTGCGCCGGAAGGGAGAGGTCGAGTCCCCATTCGCGTCGAAGCTGCGCGACAGTCTCCTTATCGACAGCGTACTCGCCGCTCTGGGCCAGGATCACCTCGGCCGGATCACCTGGGCTGAACCGCAGCAGCAGGAAGATCACTACGGACGCGCTCAACAGGAGCGGCGGGATGCCCAGAGATCGGCGCAGCAGATACGTTCCCATCAGTCGGCCATCAGGCAATCGACATCAGGTGGCTGACGAAGTAGTAGTCGAACGGGTTATAGGTAAAGCCTTGCAGGCGCGCGGAGTGGGCAATGTGCAGCTTCGGCGAGAGCAGCGGGGCTGACGGCATATCGCGCCGCAGGATGGCCTGGGCCTCAAGTGCAATCTGTGTCCGCTGCGCCGGGTCGGTCGTCGTACTGAGGCGCTGCGTGACAGCGTCAATCTCGGCTGACTGATACCCGAGTTGGCCGTTATCGACCCCCGAACTTGCGTAGATGTTGCTCAGTACAAACCCGGGATCGGCGGTTGGCGCGGTGCCAAGACGGTACATGGTCGCGGTGTACTCGCGGTTGGTGACGATGGGCGTGATCTGCTCGACGTTGCGGATCGAGGCGGCCATCCCAATCTGGGCCAACTCGGACTGAATCACCG
>JBBQBU010000123.1:0-12828 GCA_038318015.1 Chloroflexota bacterium
CTGCCAGACTGGGCGGTCGCCGCCGGGTATCAGAGCTGGTCGCGGATGCTGCTGCTGTGGGTGATCTCGCACCCGGCGGTGACGTGTGCCATTCCGGCCACCTCGAGCGCCGCCCACTTGCACGACAACCTGTTGGCGGGCGCCGGCCCCCTCCCCGACGACGCCCTGCGCGAGCGCATCGCGGCGGCCGTCGCCGGGGAGTGTCTTCGGCGAGGCCGGGTGCCCCTCGCCCCCAACGACATGGCCCGGTGGTCCTCATAGTTCGTTGGCCCGCACAAGTTTCTACGTGGGCACGTCGGTGGCACGAGTCACCTTGAGCGGCCAGAGCTGACTGCACCCGTCCATGTCATCCTGAGTAGCGAGCTTGCGAGCGTCGCGAAGGATCTCACCCACACCATCGGCCGTGTCTGGGAGATCCTTCGCAGGCTCAGGATGACAATTCTGGATGTGTGCCTATTGTCACAGTGCGTGTCTGGCCTCGTCTGACTACGAACGGGCTGGGGATGGCGTACTGGTACATCCTCCAGCCTCCTGCACGATTGGGAGTGCGCAGATCGCGCTGCGGTGTCCCTGATCGGGCGGGCGTGTAATCTACGGTTCGAGGCGTGTCTCGCTGACGCGGGCGGCTTCGACGGCGGCCGGGCTGTGCGGCAGCGGCAGGTAGGCGACGCGCACCCAGGCATCGACCATGTCGTCATAGTGCGGCGATCCCGGCAGGCCGGACTGTCCCGTCGTGAGGACCGCCGACGTTGCGTCCAGGTCGCCCAGGTCAACGACGATGCGGTACTCCGGGCCGGACACCACAGCGAACGGCTCGTCGTGGTCGAAGCTGTTGGCGTTCAGCACGTAGCCGGTGCCGGCCACCTCGTGCGGGGCGGTGGCGAACAGGCCGTCAGTGCCCGGCCGGCCGTTGAGCGGGTGCTCGAATGAGACTTGATGCACGGTGCCCCAGCGCCAGCCGGCCGGATCGGTGCCGAAGCGCGCTTCCAGGTCGGCAAGGGCGGCGGCAGCGGCTTCCTCGGCAACGGTGGCTGGCTGGGTGCCCTCCCCGAACCAGTCGGCGGGTTGCCTCTCGGCGATCAGGCGCAGGGCCAGCCCGGAGCCGGCCCCGTTCGAGGTCAGGAACCCGTGGACCTCGGCCGGGAAGCGGGCCTTGACGACCCGTTGTAGCCACTGCTCAAAGAACCCTTCGAAGACGGTGGCGGCGACGCTGTCGGTGGACATCGTCAGATCCCAGCCCTTGAGGAGTGCCAGCAGACGCGCGCCGGCCGGGCCGGTCAGTAGCGCCGACAACGCCGGAACTGCCTGGGCGGCCCGTAGGTTGGTGGTGTCGGCGTGCATCGCGCGCATGTCGTCGGCGGACAGCGTGCGGCCGTCGTCGAGCAGTTGGCGCAGCCGCACTGAGCGGTGGCCGGGTGCCCACCAGCCGTACAGCGGCACCGTTTGCTCGGCCACGGCGACCGGGCGATTGTTGGCCGTGCCGACCCAGCCGCGCGCTGGGTCTTCCAATCGCGGCAGGTCGTCAAACGGGATGTAGCCGGTCCAGGCGTGGGCAGCATCGTTGGCCGGGCGGTAGCCGCGCGAGAGGTCGCCGGTCCCACGGATCGGGACGCTGCCGGTGGCCTGCCACCCGATGTGACCGTCCACGTCCGCGTACACGAGATTGAAGACGGGCAGCCGCCAGCGCGACAGGGCGTCCCGGAAGGCGGCCCAGTTGCCGGCCCGGTTCATGTCCAGCACAGCCTGGATATCGCCCATGACTTCGTGGCCGACCCAGCGCACGCTGAGGGCGGTCGGCTCGCCATTCGGGCCGGCCTCGGGGGGCAGCGGCACGATCTCGTCCACCAGCGGCCCGCGCTCGGTTGACCTGATGGTCAGCGTGTCGTCAGCGCCGCCCCGGACCGTGATCGTCTCGGTGCGGGTGTCGAACGGTGCCCAGCCGTCGCCATCGCGGTACTGGCCGGCGTCGGCGGGGTTGACGGTCTCGACGTAGACATCGCGGGGGCTGGCGACGAGGTTGGTGATGCCCCAGGCGATGCGGTCATTGTGGCCGAACCAGACGCCGGGGGTGCCGGGATAGCCGGAGCCAGCCACGTCGTAGCCCGCGCCCGCGAGGTGCACCTGATACAGCCCGACCGGCAGCATGTAGGGCAAGTGCGGGTCTGAGGCGAGCATGGCGCTGCCGGACGCCGACCGCGACGCCGAGACAGCCCAGTTGTTGGAGCCGCCGGCCGAGTCTGCGCCGCCGCCGGTGCCGCTGCTGACCAGCCCGGGCGCGCCGGCCTGCGCTGACGGCAGAATCGTCTCGTCGCCGGACTCGGTGGTCAGGAAGTCGGCGGCAAGGTCGCCGCCCAGGTAGCGCAGCGCAGCCTCGCCGGCGGCGATGTTGTCGAGGCGGCCGGTCAACTGCCAGAAGAAGGCCCGCATCAGGGCGATGGAGTCGCGCGGGGTCCACGGCTCGGGGGCGTACTCCAGGATCTCGAACTCGATGGGCAGGCGATTGCTAGTCGTGCTGATCTGGTCGATCCAGGCGTTGATGCCGGCAGCGAAGCCGTCGAGCGCCTCAGCGGCCTCTGCCGAGAGGGCGGGAAGCTCCTGGTCCGCGAGTTGGCCGAATCCGATGATGCGGTGCCTCCGGTCTGAGGCGACGGCGGATGGCCCGAGCACCTCGGCCAGCCGCCCGAGCGCGCGCCGGCGGTAGTAGTCGATCTGCCAGAGGCGATCTTGCGCCAGCGCGAAGCCGTACCCGACGAACAGGTCGCGCGCACTATCGGCGTAGATGTGCGGAGTACCGCTGCCGTCGCGCACGATGCGGACCGGCGTCTGCACGGTGCCGGTGCCCTTGAGGGTGAGGCTGGCCGGCGGCAACTTGGCGGCGAGCAGCGCGCTGATGGCGGTGGCGACTGCTGCTTCTGGCAGGCCGGCCAACGCGGCGGCCTCGGTGCGCTGCACGTTCCCGCGCAGCACGTCCAGCAACACGGACCGTTCAATGCCGCTCTGGCCGTTCGCCGTCTGTGCCTGGGTCGTCGGGTGTACGCCGTTGCTCGGGTGCGGGTCACTGGCGTGCATGGTGGCTCCCTCGCGTGCGCCTGCCTTCGGTTGTGGTGGTGGCAGGGGCGGCGAGTGCCGAGAGGCTCGGGCTGCCGCGCCGGCATTGTATACGCGCAGGGTGCGGGCGACTCGCCGCTGATCGTGGCCCTGGAGGACGCTGCACGGGTGCGGCCGGGCGATTTGCCGACGCGGTCACGAATTGCCGGCTGGGAAGGGTGCAATGACCGAACGCTGCGGTATGATGAATGTACGAGATGCGTGTGCGATCCGTCGTCGGGTTGCGGCCACGGGCGCGACGTAGCATCTCCGGGACGCGAGTGCGGGATGGCTGGCGTCGTCGCCGGACCCTGCGCTGGCCTTAGCGCGACAGGCGGACAACGATGTGGCGGCTACTCAGGGCACTCGCTCTGATGCTTGCACTCTGGAGCCTGACAGTATCCATCGCGGCGGCAACACCGATGGTGTGGGCACCGCCGGTGATGGCCCAGGCCGGCGCTGCCGATGCGCCGGCCGCTCCCCTTGCCCCGTCGGTCCCGCCTTCGGCCCTTGCCCTGATGGACGTGGTCAACGCGGTGCTGTCGGACCCGAACGTGGCGTTCCTGCTGCTGATCCTCGGCGCGGTCGGCCTCATCGCCGAGGTCTACCATCCGGGCGCATTCTTCCCTGGCATCGTCGGGATGATTGCGTTTGTGCTGGGGATCGTGGCACTCGGGAACCTGCCGACGAACTGGGGTGCGACCGGGTTGCTGCTGTTTTCGCTGTTGCTCTTCCTGTTGGAGTTACACCTGCCGTCACACGGCGTCTTGGGGGCGGGCGCGGTGGTGGCGTTCCTGCTGGGCGGGCTGCTGCTGTTTGCGCCGGTGCCGGTAGATACACCGGCTGCCGTGCTTGCCGCCCCGGTCGAGGTGAACCGGTGGCTGCTGGGCGTGGTGGGGGCAGGCTGCGCCGGGTTCTTCCTGCTGGTATTGCGGCTTGGCCTTCGCGCCAGGCACTTGCCGATCATGGACCCGCTGGTGCGCCTGACCGGTGCGTTTGGCGTCACAGCGTCGGCACTGGCACCAGGTGGCACGGTGCGGGTCCTGAACGAATCGTGGTCGGCGGTGAGTGTGGGTGCGCCGATTGACGCAGGCGAGAAGGTCGAGATCGTGGCGCGGGAGGGGTTGACGCTGCGCGTGCGGCGGGCGTCGCCGATCCTCGTCAGCGATTGGGGCGTGCTGCCGTCGCAAGGCGAGGTGCGGCCCGGCGTGCGGGTGGTGCGGGTCGAAAGGACCGGATGATGGACGTGGGGTCGGCTGTCGGGCTGTTCTTCGTGCTGCTGCTGATCGCGCTGGGCAGCGTCGCGGTGTGGGCAAGCGTGCGGATCGTGCGCGAATATCAGCGGCTGGTGGTATTCAGATTCGGGCGGTCCATTGGGGCGCGGGGGCCGGGGCTGGTGCTGCTGATTCCGGCCATTGACCGTGGCGTCTGGGTGGACTTGCGCGAGCAGTACATCCAGGCGCCGCACCAGACGTGCATCACCCGCGACAACGCGCCGGTGAACGTGGACTGCTTGATCTATATGTACGTGGTGGACGCGATCAGCAGCGTGGTGCAGGTGCAGAACTACCACGGCGCGGCGCAGGGCATCGCGATGACGACGCTGCGCGCGGTGGTAGGCGACATCTCGCTGGACGATGTGCTGGCGAAGCGCGAGCAGATCAACCTGCTGCTGCGGAGCAAGCTGGACGAGGTGACGGAGCGCTGGGGCGTGAAGGTGAACTCGGTGGAGATCCGCGAGATCATCCCGCCGCGCGAGGTGCAGGAGGCGATGAACCGTCAGATGACGGCCGAGCGTGTCCGCCGCGCGGTGGTGACGGAAGCCGAGGGGAAGCGCGAGGCGGCGGTGACGGTGGCGACGGGCGAGAAGCAGGCGATGATTCTGGCGTCTGAGGGCGCGCGGCAGTCGGCGATGCTGCGGGCGGAGGGGGCGGCTCAGGCGTTGCAGACGGTCTATTCGGTCGCGCAGGGGGTCGATGCGAAGACGATGAGCCTGCAATACCTGGACACGCTGCGGGCGCTGGGGAGTGGGCAGTCAACGAAGATTGTGATCCCGATGGAGTTCACGCAGTTGCTCCAGCCGTTGCTGAACATGGCTGGTGCCGCTGCCACGAGTCAGGCCCCCGTGCCAGTGCCGGCCCCGTCAGCCACACCAATCCCGGCCCTGGCTGCGACGAACGGCCACGCGCCTGCTGCGGTGCCGGCCCTTGCCAGTGCGGAGCCGCCAGCGAACGGCACCGAGCCGTCCGCGTAAGGTTGGCACACGAGGGACGCCGGCGGCGTGTCAGCCGGCCGGGTCCGTCGGTGCTGTTTGCTCGGCGTCAAGGATCTCGCGCAGGCGGGCGATGGTTGGCGGCAGGTCGTCGCGGATCGTTAGCCATACGACTTCGAGATCTATCTCCGAGCAGTCATGCACCAGAATGTTCCGCATGCCGCGCATCTCGGCCCAGGCACTATCTGGGTAGCGGGCCTGGACCTCGTCCGGGACATGGCGAGCTGCTTCACCAATTGTTTGGACGCCGTGGAGGGCGGCATAGACTGTCTTCTCATCGTCGGTGAACGCTTCCAGGTCAGCCAGTTCACCCGTGTATCTGAGAATCTTCTCTGACGCGGTGAGCATATCCTCAAGACGGATCAGCCAGTTTCTAGCTGGCATGGATGGCTTGTGCGAGGATGCCGGCTCGAAGTTGTGGGCGCAGGGCTTTCGTCATGACCAGATCTACGCATGTACCCAAGATCTCTTCGAGGCGGACCTGAATCAGACCGAGATCGAACAGGTCCAGCGGGCGGGACAGGTCGATGAGGATGTCCACGTCGCTGTCGGGGCCGGCTTCGTCGCGGGCCACGGAGCCGAACAGCGACAGCGAGCCGGCACCCATCGCGGCAAATTCGTCGCGATGCTCGGCCAGCAGGCGGAGCGCCTCGTCACGTCGCATGGTGCACCTCGCTACGCTACCTGCACAGCGGACACGCTGTGACGGTAGCGTGCCAGAACCGGCAGCGCCGAGGTCAGAAGGCGTCGTCTCGGCGACCGGACTCGAAGTCGGCGAGGCGCGCGGCAAGCTCGTCCGAGGACAACAGCCCCTTCTCGACGAGCAGGTGCTCAAAGGCGTCGAGCCAGCGCTCGTAGTAGTTGGACTCGCCGCCGTGCTGGTCCGCCTCCCCGATCTCCTCGATCAGCTCATCCCGGAACTCGTTCCAGTCGAACAGCTTGCGTTCATGCATGGAGATGGTCATGCCGAAGACGCGCGCCTCCCAGGCCGCGTCAAAGACCAGTTCACCATTCTTACGGGGCAGCGCGCTGCTGCCCCCCATGTCGGCGATAGTTCGGTCTGGCCCGATGGCGTCCGGCGCGTCTGCCTCTGGCTGGGGTGTCATGGGCGGGCCTCCTAGCCGGCAGCGGCAGCGGCGGCGGCCGGTGCCGGCACCAGTGCCACCCCGATCATCGCGTCCCGCGTGACCAACTCGGCCAATGCTTCTTCGGAGAGGCCGTCCGTGCCGGCTGGGCGGGCCGGCAGCACCATGTACCGCAACTCTGAACTACTGTCCCAGACGCGCACTTCTACCGAGTCGTCAAGCTCCAGGCCGAACTCACGGATGACGGCGCGCGGCTCGATGACGGCGCGCGAGCGGTAGGCGAACGACTTGTACCAGGTGGGGGGCAGGCCGAGGAGGGCGCTCGGGTAGCACGAGCAGAGGGTGCAGACGACGAGGTTATGGACAGTGGGCGTGTTCTCGACCACGGAGAGCAGCGCGCCGCCGAAGCCCAGATCTTCAACGGCCTGGGTGGCGTCGGTCAGCAGCCGCTCCTTGAAGACCGGATCAACCCAGGCCCGCGCCACGACCTTCGCGCCGTTGCGCGGGCCGACATCCTGCTCGTAGGCGCTGATGACCTTGTCCACCACGTCGCTGGAGGTCAGGCCCTTTTCAACGAGGAGGGACTCCAGCGCCCGGGCACGCAGCGACGCCGGCGACTCCGGGTGGCTGTGGTGCCCGCCGTCATGATTGCCACTCATGCTGCACTCCTGTGGGTGATGGGCGATTGTCCCCCCTCGTTTGCGCACGGGAGAGGGGGCCAGGGGCCAGGGGGTGGGGGTCTTCGGACCTTAGGGGGCCGGCTCCAGGTAGCTTTCCCAGAGATCAATATAGACACGCTGTGGGCCTTCGGCCGATGCCCCCCACAACTCGTGGGCGGCGAACCAGACGGTGTACATCTGCTGGGGTTGTTCGCCGAGGCCGTGGGCGTGGGTGTCTGGGAAGATGTAGCAGCCGCGCGCTGCGTGGATCGTGCCGAGTTTGCCCCGCACGTAGCGCGGTAGCCGGGTGTGGCCGGTCGGCTGGTCGTGGCGGGTGACGATCTGGTCGCCGGCGGCGAAGCGAGCCGACGGACCCTCTCGCTGGTACTGGTCCTGCTGCCGTACCGGCGTGGTCAGCAACCGGATGATCTCGGGTTCCTGGCGCTGCGGCAGCGGGGCGTCCGGCTGCTCACGCAGCAGCGCCTGACGGGCGTCTAGTTCCTGCTGGCTGACGATGCCCTTCTCGACCAGGACGCGCTCAAGCGAGGACAGCCAACGCTCGTAGTAGCTGGCGGCGAGGTACTCTGCGGGCGGCATGCGCTCGATGCCGTGGCGCGACTCGTCGATGTTGATGATCCCGCGGACGCGCATTGCCCGCGACATCCCGAAGACGGTCCGCTCCCAATCCTCGTGGAAGACCGGTTCGTTTTCCTCGTGGACGACTGGCCCAAACCCGTGCATGCCGCCCATGTCGTGCGGACCGTTCATGCTGCTGCCTCCCGTGCGCCCGGCAGGCGCTGACAGTGGGTGATGACGGCTGTAACGATGATGCTGCATCCTGCAGACGGTTGCAAGCGCCGGGCTTGCAGCGAGGGTAGGTGCGGCGGGCCAGGGCATGCAGCGTCGACCAGCTCGTTGGTTCGGTGGCCGTTTATGAAGGCCTGGCGAGTTCCTGGAGGACGCTAAACACGACCACGCTGGCACGTTTGCCAATCTCGACCAAAACTCCAGTCCACCAGTCCGAGATGCTGTCGGTCGCCCGCAGCAACTCGTTGTTGGAGATGTCCTTGACCGTCAGGAAGGGCACGGCATGGCTGGCGCAGGTCATGGCGATGGCTGCCGCTTCCATGTCTTCGCAGGACGTGTCGTGCAGGGCGGCCACGGCCGTGATGCTGGCGGCGGTGCGGTTCCAGCGGTCGGCCGAGGCGACGGTGCCGGCGACGAGCAGCGGCGTTCGGTGCGGCACGGCGGCCGGCCACCCCGCGGCGTGCGGCCACGGCTCGTGCTGCCCGTCGAGTGCGGCCTGCACGCGCAACGCCGCGTCAAGCAGGCGTGGATCGGTGGGCAGGAACGGGGCTTCGACCTGCTGATCCAGTCGCAGATAGCGCATCCCGAAGTAGCGCGCGGTGCCGTCGATGCCTTCGCTGATGTTCTGGTAGGCCACCGTCCGTGCGCCGATGACGATGTCACCGGGGAGCAACTCGGGGCGGTGGGCACCCGCGCAGCCGTAGTTGAGGACCGCCGCCGGACGGTGCCGATCTATCACCGACTCCGCCACCGCTGCCGCCGACATCATGCCGAGGCCGCACAGCGCCAGGATGATGGGCTGGGCGTCGAGTGCAGTGTGCCAGACCGTGCGGTTGCCGGTTGTGACGGCCCGGCCCGGGGGTAGCGCCGCGCGCAGATGGGCTAACTCGGCCTCAAGGGCGCAGATGACGGCGATGGGTGCGCGGTCGTCGTGCGACATGCAGCTCCTCTGGTCATGCGCGGCGCTCGGCGCGTTCGGCTGTCGGTGTGGCGACTCGTGGCGACGTGGTGGCGGCGGCGTGGCCGAACCGCCTACCGTTCTGGTGGCGGCACGCACGAGATGGTGCCGCGCAGGGGCTACGGTACACGATGATCTTGCTGCCGGCGCACATACCAGAGCATCGACCATGATCGACGCGGTGATCTTCGACCTGGACGGGGTCATCATTGAGAGCGAAGCGATCTGGGAGGATGTGCGCGTGCAGCTCATTGCGGAGCGTGGTGGGCACTACCCGCCTGGGGCGCAGCACGCGATCATGGGCATGAGTTCGCCGGAGTGGTCGCGCTACCTGCACGAGTCGCTCGGGGTGGAGGGCACGCCGGCCGAGATCTCGGCGGAGGTGGTGCGCCGCATGATCGCGCGGTACCGCCAGCAGTTGCCGCTGATCCCTGGGGCCACCGACGCGATCCGGCGGCTGGCGGCGCGCTGGCCGGATGGGTTGGGCCTTGCGTCGTCGTCCAACCGCGAGTTGATCGACGCGGTGCTGGAGACGGCGGGCGTGAGCAGCCTGTTCCGGGCCACGGTGTCGTCGGAGGAAGTGGCGCGGGGCAAGCCGTCGCCGGACGTGTACCTGGACGCGGCCCGCCGGTTGGGCGTCGCGCCGGAGCGGTGCGCGGCCGTCGAGGACTCGCACAACGGGCTGCGCGCGGCGAAGGCGGCAGGGATGCGCGTCATCGCGATCCCCAGCCCGACGTACCCGCCGGATGCAGCCGCTGTGGCGCTGGCCGACGTGGTGCTCGGGTCCATCACCGAACTGACCGTGGCGGTGGTTGATCCGGAGGCTGTGCAGGGGCGCTGAGAGGCGAACAGGGAGGCGTGCGGGCTGCAGCCGTCTCGCGACAGGCCCTCACCCGGCTGCGCCGGATTCCCACGGCCCCCAGCCCCTTGCCTGCTTGCGGGAGGGGAGCATTGCGGCCCCACCGGCCCTGGGGGGCGCGGCAAAGGGCGTCGGGGCGGCGGCGCGATGGTACGATACTGGTGTGCTCGGCAGCCGCAACCGTGAAGACGCCGGGGCAGCCTGGGTGCCGATGATTGGGTGCGATGACGCAGCCCGCGACGGCAGGAGGAATCGGCGGTGACGTCCCTGGAAGTCGGCGTGAGTAGCGCGCCAGCCAATGCCGGCGAGCGTGCATTGTTGCGCCGCATCTATGAAGTCCTGCTGCTGTCACGAGCCGTAGAAGAGCGGTTCTGGCTGCTGTCGCGGCAGGGCGTCGCCAGCTTTGTGCTGACATCGCGCGGCCACGATGTCGCCCAGATTGCCAGCGGCGCGGCGATCCGGCGCGGGCACGACTCGGTGTGGCCATACTACCGCGATATGGCGCTCGGGCTGGCGCTCGGCGTCTCCCCGTTCGAGATGTATCTCGGGTCGCTGGGGCGGGCCGCCGATTCTCACTCCGGCAGCCGCCAGTTGACAATGCACCTGTCTAGCCCGCGCTTGCGGATCGGGAGCGTCTCCAGCGAGATCGCGGCGCACCTGCCGCACGCGGTCGGGGCGGCCTACGCCTCGAAGGTGCTGGGCGATGACCGGGTGGCGGTGGCCTGGTTCGGGGACGGCGCGGCGTCTGAGGGCGCGACGCATGAGTCGATGAACCTGGCGGGCATCCACAAACTGCCGGTTGTCTTCTTCTGCGAGAACAACGCGCTGGCCATCAGCGTGCCGCTGGCGCTGCAAATGCCGATCCAGTCGCTGGCAGAGCGCGGCCCGGCCTACGGGATGCCCGGCGTCAGCGTGGACGGCACCGATGCGCTGGCGGTGTTCCGAGCGACGCGGCAGGCGGTGGAACGGGCGCGCTCGGGCGACGGGCCGACCATCATCGACGCGCGGGTGCCCAGGATCACGTCGCACTCGTCACAGGACGACGACGCCTACCGCACGCCCGAGGAGCGCGCCGATGCCGAGGCGCACGATCCGCTGCCGAAGCTGCGCGAAGAGTTGCTGGAGTACGGATTGCTGGAGCCGGGCGAAGAGGTCGAGATGCAGCGGGCGGCACACGCGCGGGCGATGGCCGAGTCTGACCGCGCGCTTGCGATGCCGGAGGCCGAGCCGGGACGCGCGAAACGCTGGCTGTATGCGGGCGACCCGCCGCACCCCGAACTAGCTGCGCTCGAAGCTGGCGGTATCGGGCCGGGGCCGTTCGACGGGATCGCCGTATGAGCGTGGAGCGCAACGCGTCGAATGTGCCAGCCGAGGGTATCACGCTGTTGCAGGCCGTCACGGAGGCGCTGCACGAGGAACTGGCGCGTGACCCGCGCGTCGTGCTGCTGGGGCAGGATGTCGGGCGGAAGGGCGGCGTCTTCCGGGCGACGGTCGGGCTACAGGCCGACTTCGGGCCGCTGCGGGTGCTGGACACCCCGATTTCCGAGGATGTCATTGCGGGGGCGGCCATTGGCGCGGCCATGATGGGGCTACGGCCGGTCGCAGAGTTCCAGTTCGCCGACTACATCTTTCCGGCGCTGGATCAGATCGTCAGCCAGGCGGCCACGATGCGTTGGCGCAGCGTCGGCGGCTACGGGGTGCCGGTGGTGTTTCGGGCGCCGTTCGGGGCGGGCGTGCGCGGCGGCGTCTATCACTCGCAGAGTGTCGAGGCGTTCTTCTGCCACACGCCGGGCCTGAAGGTGGTGGTGCCGTCTACCCCGCGTGACGCCAAAGGGCTGCTGAAGGCCGCCATCCGCGACGACGACCCGGTGCTGTTCTTTGAGCATAAGAAGAGCTACCGGCGCTACCGGGAGATCGTGCCGCCCGGTGAGGTCATTCCGATTGGCGTGGCCCGACTGGACCGCGAAGGGCGAGACCTCTCGATCATCACCTACGGCGTCGGGGTCCACCACGCGCGGGAAGCCGCCGACCTGTTGGCGGCTGAGGGCATCTCCGTCGAGATTCTCGACTTGCGGACGCTCGCGCCGCTCGATCATGCTGCGATTGCAGCGACGGTGATGAAGACGCGCAAGGCGCTGGTGCTCCACGAGGCGAACAAGACGATGGGCATCGGCGCGGAAGTGTCGGCGTTCATCGCTGAAGAACTGTTCATGGAGTTGGACGGGCCGATTGTGCGGGTGGCGGGCGACGATTGCCACTTGCCGTACAATGGCGCGGAAGAGGACGCGATCATCCCGAATCCCGCGAAGGTCGTCGAGGCGGCACGCCGGCTGGCGGCGTTCTAGGTGCGCCTGTGCGACCGCTGAGGGACCACCCGCTGGCGCACTGGTGGCTGCTGGGCCTGGGCGTCCTGACGGAATCCATCGGGGCGATCTGGATTCTGCTCGGGACGAACGTGATGCCGGGCAGTTTGATGAGCGGGCAAACATTCTGGGCCGTCGCTGGCGGGGTGGTGGCGGCCGTGGGCCTGGTACTGGTCATCCTGGCGCTGCGCCACAAGGCCGACAATAGCTGACGGCTTGCCCTCATCCCCACGGCCCCCCGACTCCCTTCCGGCAATCAGGCGAAGAGGACCGACCGGCAGTATCAAGCGATGAGAGGCGGGAACCGTAACATGGGTATCGCACGGTGGGCATTGCTGGTTGTTGGGGTCGTGATGGACCTGATCGGCACGATCTGGATATTGCAGGGCATCAACGTGCTACCGGGCAGCTTCATGACGGGACAGTCGTTCTGGGCCTGGACGGGGGCCGGCACGTTGATCGTTGGCATGGGGCTGGTCGCGCTGGCACTGCGCCGCCCGTCGGCGCGCTGAGGCCGGCTAATCACGATTCTGCACGTCACTGAGACTGCCGTGACGGCGGACGGCATTGCAGCACGTGCTACCGCTGTGACCCCTGCGCGCGCGGCCAGCCGACGCGCCGGACGGACTGTCCGGATCGCATGAGGAGCGACAATCGGTGCTCGACCTACCTTGCTTGCCGATCGACCCCCACCAGCTACAGGCACGAATCGACCAGTTAGGCGCGATTGGCACGCAC
>JBBQBU010000124.1:0-12756 GCA_038318015.1 Chloroflexota bacterium
GGCATCGCGGTCACGGCTGCTGGTCGTGGTAATCTGGATTGTCATCCGAGTGTGCCTTTCACTCTGGGTGGCTCTGGCCCTCGCCTGCTGGAACGGGCGGGGGTCTTTCTACTCTCACAGTGTACCACTATCTACGACATCTGTCAATGACTTTGGGCCATATTGATTGACTATCTGCTACATTGGCGAGTACAATAAGCAGTAGGAGGCTACGTGCCCAACGACGATGCAATCCTCACCGTGCGAGAAGCAGCAGCGCGGCTGAAGCTGAACCCTGAGACGATCAGACGCTGGATCAAGAGCGGCCGAATTCGGGCAGTGTCGCTCGGCAGTGATCGCGCGGGCTTCCGTATCCCCGAGTCGGAGATTGACCGTGTGCTACGCGGCGGTCTCGCTGGCTCGGCCACTGACTAGCCACCCACAAGAACGGGCGGCAGCCTACCCGCCCATCAGGCGCGGCCTGAGAATGCGTAGGTGAACTACGAGAGCCCAGCAGCGTTCAACGGCAGTCAGCGGCACTGACACACATTGACACACTTCCGAGTCAACTCCGAACGGTCAGACCCGAGGTGTCGTCAACTCTCTGCCAAACAAAAACGGCACTCTACTTCGAGTAGAGCGCCGTTCTGCGGGGGCGGAGGGGGTGAGATTCGAACTCACGATGGCTATTAACCATACCCGTTTTCGAGACGGGCGCATTAGGCCGGGCTATGCTACCCCTCCATGACCACGCGCGGCAGGACGACGCTGCGCGCGGCCACGAGAGTATAACAAACCCACCGGGGTCAAGCAGGGCGCTCCGAGGCGCGTTCCGCCATCCGATCCGGGGCGCTCACGCCCATCAACTCCAGCCCAGACGCCAGCACCTGCTTCGTCGCCGCCACCAGCTTCAGACGGGCGTTCGTCAGGGCACGGTCCGGGTTGCGTGGCGGCAACACCGGGCAGTCGCGGTAGAACGCGCTGAACGCCCCGGCGACCTCCTGCAAGTAGAACGGGAGCTGGTGCGCCGCCAACGTCTGCGTGGCCGACTCCACCACCTCCGGGAAGAGCAGCAGCTTACGGATCAGCCCGAGTTCGGACTCGGTGGTCAGCAGGCGCACGTCGCCCACCTCGTATGCGACCGTCCCCAGCTTCGTCGCGGCCTCGCGGAAGATGCTGGCCGTCCGGGCGTGTGAGTACTGGACATAAAACACCGGGTTCTCGTCGGACGCCTGCCGAGCCAGGTTCATGTCGAAGTTCATCGTCACGTCAGATGACCGCTGGATCAGGAAGAAGCGCGCCGCATCCGCCCCGACTTCTTCCAGCAGTTCGCGCACGGTCACGTAGGTGCCGGCCCGCTTCGACATCTTCAACTCTTTGCCGTCCTTGAACAGCTTCACCAACTGGTAGAGCAGCACCGTCAGCCGCGCCGGGTCGATCCCAAGCGCCCCCAGCACCGCCTTCATGCGCGGCACGTGCCCGTGGTGGTCCGCCGCCCAGACATCAATCACCCGATCGTAGCCGCGCGTGACCAGCTTGTCGTAGTGGTAGGCGATGTCCGACGCGAAGTACGTCGGCTGGCCGGTCGAGCGGATGACCACGTTGTCGCGGTCCTCGCCAAGTTCCGTGGACGCGAACCAGACCGCGCCGTCACGCTCCACAATGTGCCCGCCTTCGCGCAACATCCGCAGCGCATTGTCGAACAGGTCGCCCTCGTACAGCGTCCGCTCCGAGAACCAGCGGTCGAAGCGTACGCCCAGGTCGGCAAGGTCGCGCTCAATGGACCGCAGCACCAGGGCTTCCACCTGTGGCGCGATCTTCGCGATGAACTCATCGTCAGGCAGTGACAGCAGGCTGGTGCCGTGCTCGGCCGCAATCTCCTGCGCCAACTCCTGCACGTACTCGCCTTCGTAGCCGCCCGCCGGGATCTCGGCGGCCACGCCGTGCGCCTGCCGGTAGCGCGCCAGCACGCTCGCCCCGAGCGCCTGGATCTGCGAGCCGGCGTCGTTGATGTAGTACTCGCGCTGAACCGTGTGGCCCGTGGCCGCCAGCAGCCGCGCCACCGTATCCCCGAGGGCCGCGTTGCGGGCGGCACCCACGTGCAGCGGCCCGGTCGGGTTCGCGCTCACAAACTCGACCTGGACGCTCTGCCCCTGCCCGTAGGTGAGCGTGCCAAAGGCCGGCCCGGCTGCCAGCATCACGTCAACCTGTTCTTGCAGCCAGCCGTCGGCCAGGAAGAAGTTGACGAAGCCCGGCCCGGCCACCTGCACCGCCGACACCGACGCCGGCAGTTCGAGATGGTGGGTGATGGCCCCGGCGACCTCGCGCGGGGGCTTGCCGACGGCCTTCTGCAAGCGCATCGCCACGTTCGTCGCGAAGTCGCCCTGCTCAATGCGGGCCGGGTGCTCCAGCACCACGTCGGGGATCGGCACGGCCGGTAGCGTGCCGTTGTCCATCGCTTGCTGGATGGCCGCCGCTACCAGCAGCTTCAACTCATCTTTGATCACGCGCGTCCCGCTTCCTGCCACGTGCCGGGCCGACCCAGCACGGCAGGGGCGGGCGCGCGGCTGGCTCCGCTTTCCAGAAATCGTACTGGCCGCACAATGGTGCCCACAAGCGACACCGTTGCGCGGCCCGCATGTCCTGTACACACAACAACCCCCTCCTCGCCATTGAGGAGGGGGTTGTTGCCGCCGAGAAAGCGGTCTGACGCGCGCACGTTAGCGCGGGAGAGGGCGTTAGCGCGGGGCGGGCGAGGGCGACGCCGCTGGCGATGCGCTCGGTGCGGTACCGCCGGCCGGCTGCGACCCCTGGAGGTACGACTTGAGCGCGGCGTAGGCCGGGCGGGCGGTCCCGTCCGGGTTGGTGATCGACCAGTAATACTGCTCGTCGTTCGCCGTCCATTCCGGCTCAGGGATGTACATCACCACCATCAGGCCGGCCCACTGGGACCAGTTGGCGCGGGCGTACTGGAACGCCTTCACCATGTACTCAGCCTGCTGCTCCGGCGTGACGGCGTGCCAGTTGTACGGCGAGTTGGGCCGAGTATCCGTCGTCCAGCCCATCTCCATGATGGCAACCTGCTTCGGCCCGTCGCCGTTCTCCTCCATGATCTTGCGGAGGTCTTCGGCGTGCCGGAACGAGTAGGCGCGCTTGGCTTCCTCTGGGCTGGGGTCGCCAGGGTTGCTCAGGGCCGGGTCGCGGGCAACTGCACCCGGGTCCATGTCCGGCGCGGCCTTGAAGCCCGGTGCATGGACGCCCAGCATGTCGAAGTACGCCTTCGCACCGTTCGCGTACATCTCCTTCAGGAAGACCGTGTCGGAGATCGCGCGGTCGGACTGCTCGGTCGTCGGGGACAGGCCGGCGCTGACGACGATGGCGTTCGGGTCGATCTTCTTGATCTCGGTGTACGAGACCTTCAGCATCTCCGTGTACGCCTTCGCGTCCGGCTTCATGTTGCCCCACTCACGCGAGATGTTCGGCTCGTTCCAGATCTCGTAGACCTGGACCTTGCCCTTGTACCGCTCGGCGAACTCCTGGATGAAGTCCTTCCAGTCCTCGATGTTGTCGGGCGGGCCGGACGCCGGGAAGATCTTGTCGCGGCGTGCCCAGTCGGGCTGGTTGTCCAGGCGGGCGACGATACCCAGGCCCGACTTGTTGATCATGTCGATCATCAGGTCAGGCTCGTGCCACTGGAACTCGTTCTTCTTGATCTTCTCGATGTTGCGCCACTCGAAGCGCTGCTTGACCCAGGTGAAGCCGGCTTCCTTCGCCAGCTTCAGGTCGCGGTCGGCCTCCTCGCGGTGGCCCCAGAGGAACACATGCGCGGCTGCCGACACCGGGGCGACCCGCTTGTCTTGCACGAGATTGACGGTCGGTGCGGCCACATTCGGCAGTGGCGTCGGCGAGGCCGCTGCCGGCTTCGCGGCGGTACTAGGCTTCGACGTCACAGACGTTGGCTTCGCAGCAGGCGGCGGCGATGAACACCCCGCCACAACCGTGGTAACAAGCAAAATAGCCGACAGCAGTCTCCGCAACAGTGCCTCCTTGGATGATCCAGCGGCACACGCTCGTGCCGTGAACTTCATGCCCCTGCTCGGGATGGTCTACCCGAACCCGGGTCGTGCTAGGGCAGGGTGCCGTTCTTCCGTGCTTGAAGGAGCCGGTCATAGGCCGGACGGGCCGATCCGTCCGGGTTGAGAATTGCCCACCAGTACTTTTCGTCCTGCGGCCCCCAGCCGGGATCCGGCATGGTCCACAGGCACATGACGCCAATCCACGGCGCCCAGTTCTGCGCCGCCCACCGATATGCGCCGACGAGATTGTCGCCCTTCTCCTCCTCCGACACACGGTGCCAGGCGTAGGCCTCGTGGACGGTGTCACTGGTCCAGCCGAACTCTAGCAGCCAGATTTGCTTCTCGCCGTCGCCGTTCTCTTCCATGATCTTCCGCATGTCCTCGACGCGGCGGAACACGAAGAACCGATGACCGCCCCACGTGGGGTTACTGGCAGCCTCGTCCGGGCTGACGGTTGGCGGGGCCTTGTAGCCGTGGCCGTGGGCACCCAGCACGTCGAAGTACGGCTTCGCACCAGCCTCGTACATCCAGCGCACGTACACATCGTCCGGCCGTGCGTCGTCATTGTCCGTACCCGTCTGGGCCACGCCGCCCGTGATGACGGTGACGGACGGGTCGGCACCCTTCGCGGCTTCGTAGCCGATCTTCAACAGGGCAACGTAGTCGGCCGCCTGCTGCTGGTTGATCGGCTTCTTGCCCCATTCGATGTTCAGGTTCTGCTCGTTCCAGATTTGCACCGCATGGACGCGGCCGATTTGCGAGTCGCTGCCGTAGCGTGACATGAAGGCGTAGACGAAGTCGCCGAAGTCCTGGTAATTATCCGGCGGCCCGTTGAACACCTTGTCCGCACGCGACCAGTCTGGCTGGAAGTCCAGGCGGGCGATGATCTTCACGCCGGCTGCTGCCGAAGTCTTGACGATGCGGTCGGCTTCGCCCCAGTCGAACTGGCCCTTGCGCGGCTCGATGTACCGCCACTGGAACAGCGTCTTCTGCCAGCCGAAGCCGGCGTCAGTCAGCTTCTTCAAGTCGCGGCCGGTCGTCTTCTCGTTGCCCCACAGGAAGACGTTCATGCCGTACTCGGGGCTCCTGGCGCGCTCCGGACTGTTGCTCTGGCGCGGCTGTGATCGGCTTGATGATGGCTTCGAGGCCGAACTACCAGACGACGATGGCTTGGCGGCAGCCTGGGCAGCAGCGCGCGCCGCAGCCTCCGGGTCCGGCGCTGCGGCAGCCGCCGGTGCAGGCGGAGCGGACGGCGCTGCGGCCGTTGTCTGCCCGGCCGTCATTTTCTCGAAGCCGTCTTTCAGGTTCGTGGCCTGCAAATCGTTCGGGCGGGCCAGCCCGCTCGACGCGGAGTTCTGGTACTGCCGTAGCAGCGGGCTGTCCTTCGCCTGGGCGTCCAGGTCGATGGGCAAGTTCTGGCCGGTCAGGACGGCCTTCAGGTAGTCGCCCAGCAGGAGGCCTTGCGTGCACTTGCAGGTGTCGTCGTAGTGCATGATGCCGCGCTGGAAACGCATGTACACGAAATTGTTGTTCTTCGGGTCGCGCATCGGCTTGGATGTCGGCGCCCCCCAGATCTGCAGGTTAAACAACGGCAGCAGGCTCGAAGGGCCGTCGCCACGGGGGAAGGCGTCCGCGTAGGTGACGGTGGTGGAGAAGGTCTTGCCGAAGTTAACCGGCATGCCTTCCCAGGTGTTGGGGGCGTTGTCTTCAACGAACTCGATGATTTTCGCGGAGTAGGCGGCGTCGGTTGGCGAAGGTGCCGCCCGAATCAGCGCCGGGTCCGGGGCGGGGAAGGTGGACCCGTTGATGTTGGTGTACGGCAGCAACCCCTCCTCAAGCAGGTTCAGCGTCTGGACGCCGTTTGGCCCCTTCTGCATCACCCCGCGTTGGAAGAACTGGACGGTCGTTCCCTTGAACGTCACTTCGCGAGACGTCGGCAGCCCGAACGTGCGCGTGCCTCCGCGCCCCTGGAAGAAGTCCCAGAAGTCGTCGTTGGCGACCCGATAGCCGGTCTCTGAGAAAAAGCGTGGGTCTTGCTGTTGTGCTCGCTCGGCAGCGAACGCCGAGGGCGTTGCGACCAAAATCACGAGGGCAAGCAGCGCGTGTGTCAGGCGAACGCGCATCCGAGGCTCCTCCGTGCTGTACGGCGCCGCCCTGCACGGGGAGGGTCCGTAGCGCCGCGGGATTATACGGAAGCCTATTTCAGGCCACAAGACTTTCCGACCCCTCCTGCACAAGAGGAACGACTGAGAACAGGGTGTCGGTGCGAACTGCGCGGCACGAAGCGAACGTGACTGGCGGGCGCGGCGATGCTGGCCGGCGGGTCAGCACGCCAGCACGGCCGGCACATCGCACCTGGGCACTGCCGGCAGAGGATACGATATGACGAGAGCATCATGACAGGCATTTCTACGGCGGCAACGGTCTGCCGTATGGTGCGTGCGTCGTCGTGCCGGTGGCAGCGGTAGGCCCGGCGCCGTGGTGTTCGTGCGACCAGTGCAGGCGTCATCTGTGCTGCGTGTGCCCGTTGATCTTGACAGCCGCCGATGCTGACCTGATAATCGGACACTTGTACGGTGCGTGAGTATGCTCGCGCCGTCTCTGTCGTCGCGCTGGCGGACGGCGGCCGATGCTGACGGCATGATTTCCTCACTGTCTCGACGGTGGGAAGGACGGACCTGGTTATGGCTGACCGCACGGTGTATTTGACACGCGAGGGCTTCAAGCGGCTCGATGAAGAGCTGGAGCACCTCCGCACCGTCAAGCGGCCGGAAGTGTCGGATCGTATTCGTCAGTCGAAGGATATGTCCGACACCAGCGACAACGCGGAGTACGACGAGGCGAAGAGCGGGCAGGGTTTCGTCGAGGGGCGCATCGCTGAGCTTGAGCTGACGCTGGGGAGCGCGCAGATCATCGGTGACGGCCCGAGTACCGACTTTGTGGGTCTCGGATCGCGGGTGACGGTGCGCGACAACGACGGCGAAGAGGACAAGTATCGCATCGTCGGCTCGATGGAGGCCGACCCGAAGCGCGGCTTGATCTCCAACGAGTCGCCGGTCGGACGGGCGCTGCTCGGCAAGAAGCGTGGCGAGTCCACGACCGTGGTGGCTCCCGGCGGTGCCTTCGACTTGACCGTGCTGGAAGTCGGCTGAAGCGCCGGGCCGTCCGGCGCCCGTGCGGGTCGGCACCGAACACCCCTCACCCCCGCCCCCTCTCCCACAAACGGCGGGGCCCCTCGGCTACGCCGCCTCCCCGCGTCATGCGTGGGCGCGGGGAGACTTCAGACAGTGTTCCCCCTTCTTTGGCATAGGGGAGTGGGGCGGGGTGAGGGCCGGCTGCTAGGCAACACACCAGGATGTTTCGTCAAACTCCAGGAACCGACGGCCCACCGGGCGGCAGCTGCAAGATGCTGAACCGCACCCAGTTCAGTCCACGGCAGGAGCCTGGGTCGCCCGGCTCGGCTACACTTCCCGGCACACGTAGAGAACACCCGTCTCCGGGGGGCTGGCGGCACCGCTGAGGCGTCCGTGCGCGGCCCCGACGACGTAAGTGATCGGCCCCCGTTGCCGCGTGGCGCGCTGGGGGCCACGGAGCGACCCGTGACACTAGAGGACACCGCGTCGTCGGACGGCCTGGCTGCCGACGCTCACCCAGACGATGGCTCAGATGACCGGCTCTTCGCGCAGCGGCTCGACAAGCTGAAGCGGCTGCGCGCGGCCGGCATCGACCCGTACCCCGCGCGCTTCGACCGCAGCGACCTTGCCGCCGATGTGGTGGCGTCGTTTGAGGGGTCGCCGGGCAAGGCGGTGCGCGTGGGCGGCCGGGTCGTCGGCGGTATCCGTCGCATGGGCCGCTCAACGTTCGTGCACCTGCAAGATGTCAGCGGGCGCATCCAGGCCTACTTCAAGCAGGATGTTCTGGGGCCGGAGCAGTACGCGCTGCTGGAACTGATCGACATCGGCGACTTCCTGGGGGTGGTCGGGGAGACGATGCGGACCAGGAGCGGCGAGGTCACGGTGCAGGCGACCGAGTTCCACGTGTTGTCGAAGTCGCTGCGCCCGCTGCCGGAGAAGTGGCACGGCCTCCAGGATGTCGAGACGCGCTACCGCAAGCGGTACCTTGACCTGATCGCCAATCCTGAGGTGCTGGAAGTGTTCCGGGCGCGCGGGCGCATCATCCACGAGGTCCGGGCGTTCCTGGTGGAGCGCGGCTTTCTGGAAGTCGAGACGCCGGTACTCCAGAGTGTCCCCGGCGGCGGCTCGGCGCGCCCGTTCGAGACGCACTACAACGCGCTCGACCGGACGTTGTCGCTGCGGATCGCCCTGGAGCTATACCTGAAACGCTGCGTCATCGGCGGCATCGAGCGGGTCTTCGAGTTGGGCCGCAACTTCCGCAACGAGGGCATCTCGATCAAGCACAACCCCGAGTTCACGATGCTCGAGGTGTACCAGGCGTATGCGGACTACGAAGAGATTATGCGGCTGACTGAGGATCTCGTTGCGACGGTCGCGTACAAGGCGATGGGCACGACGAAGATCATGGTCAAGGGCGACGTTGAGGTGGATCTGTCGCCGCCGTGGCCGCGCACGCCCCTGCGTGACGCCATTTACGAACAGAGCGGCATCGACTACGACGAGCATCCGACCGCCGAGTCGTTGGCGCGGGCTGCTGCTGCGAAGGGCCTGAAGGTGGCCCCCGGCTGGACGCGCGGCAAGATCATCGACGAGCTACTGAGTGTGTTTGTCGAGCCGAAGATCACCAGTCCGGTGTTCCTGACCGACTACCCGCTGGAGCTGTCGCCGCTGGCGAAGCAGCGCACGGACCGCCCGGACGTGGTGGAGCGTTTCGAGGCGTTCTGCGGCGGCATGGAGCTGGCGAACGCCTTCAGCGAGTTGAACGACCCGCTGGACCAGCGCGAGCGGTTCATGGAGCAGGCCCGCCAGAAGGGCACCGGCGACGACGAGGCGATGCCGTTCGACGCCGACTTCGTGGAGGCGTTGGAACATGGTATGCCCCCGACTGGCGGCATGGGCCTGGGCATTGATCGGCTGGCGATGATCCTTACCGGGCAGGACAAGGTGCGTGACGTGATCCTGTTCCCGCAATTGCGAACCGTGGAGTAGGGCCGTGCTTAGCCTGGTGCTGATCCGATCCCACCCTGAGGTTGTCCGCGAGACGCTGCGCCGCCGGCGCGAAGACGTGGCGCTGGTGGACACCGTGTTGACGACGGACGCCCGCCGCCGCGCCATCGTGGATGAGCGCGACAACCTGCGCGCCGAACAGAATGTGGCGAGCAAGGGCATCGGGCGGACCGGTAAGCCGAGCGAGGAGAGCCTCACGGCACTGCGCGAGATGCGGGAGCGCATCCGCCAGCTTGACGAGGAAGCGACGGGCGTCGAAGCGGAGTTAGACCGGCTGGTGCTGGACCTGCCGAACCTCGTGGACCCGTCCGTGCCGGACGGCGCGGATGAGCACGACAACGTGGTCATCCGCACGGTCGGGGGGCCGGAGCTGTTCTCGTTCGAGCCGCAGCCGCACTGGGATCTTGGCGAGAAGCTCGGCATCATCGACTTCGAGCGCGGCGTGAAGCTGTCTGGCAGCCGGTTCTACCACCTGCGTGGCGCGGCGGCACGGTTGCAGCGGGCGTTGATCCACTGGTTCCTGGACGTGCACACGCGGGAGAACGGCTATACCGAGGTGTACCCGCCGGCGATGGTCAAGGAACAGGTGATGATCGGCAGCGGCCAACTGCCGAAATTCCGTGACAACCTGTTCCACGACGCGGAAGAGGACGCCTGGCTGATCCCCACGGCCGAAGTGGTGCTGGTCAACATCCACAGCGACGAGATCCTGCCGGCCGACGCGCTGCCGATCCATTATTGCGCGTACTCGCCGTGCTTCCGGCGCGAGAAGTTCTCGGCGGGGCGGGACGTGCGCGGCATCAAGCGTGGCCACCAGTTCGACAAGGTCGAGATGGTGAAGATCGTGGAGCCGTCCACCGCCGACGCGGAGCTTGAGGCGATGGTGGCACAGGCCGGCTCGCTGCTGGAGCGGCTACGCTTGCCGTACCGCGTGCTGCAGCTTTGCACGGGCGACCTGGGCATCGCGATGCAGAAGACGTACGACCTGGATGTCTGGTCGCCGGGCGTGGGGGAGTGGCTGGAAGTGTCCTCGTGCAGTACGGCCGGCGACTTTCAGGCGCGGCGGGCCAACCTGCGCTGGCGGCGAGAAGCCGGCTCGCGGCCGGAGTACCCGTTCACGCTGAACGGCTCTGGATTGGCGTTGCCCCGCGTGATGATCGCCATCATGGAGACGTACCAGCAGGCTGACGGCACGATCCGGGTGCCCGAGGTGCTGAAGCCGTGGATGGGCGGCATCGAGGTCATCGGCCCCACGAAGTAGATGGTGTCTCTGAGGAGGCCCTACGTTTCAGGAAGTTCGGGCAGCCGCCGCGCCCAGTGCACCACCGTGTCGATACGCACCTCGTCGCCGGCAATGTGGTAGACGATCCGGTAGTCGGACAGGAAGATCTCTCGATGTTCACCGAGATCGTCATCTGGGACGACCCGACCTGACAATGGAAATACCTGAAGTCGCTCGGCCGCTGCGATGATGCGCGCAATGAAGGTTTCGGCGTGCCGTCGAGAACTCTGCCCAATATAGCGGCGGATCGCTCGCAGATCTTCGCGAGCCACTGGTGACCAGTTCAGTCTTGCCACTCAGCCATCTCGCGCACGATCTCATCATGGGAAATGCCGAGTCCCGCTTCGAATTGGGCATGAGCGATCTCTAATCGGGCGAGGAAGGCAAGGCGCTCCATTGCATCATCGACCGTGGCGTTCTCTGGGAGTTTCTGAAGCGATGCGATGATGTCCGACTTCGTGTACGGCTTGAACGTCTTCTCGATCACGTCGCTACACCTCCGGTCACAGTTTACCGCCTGTCATCGCACCCGGCGCAGCCACATCACCGTGAGGCCGGCCATGAGTGGGACCGTTGAGATCATCGCCAGCATGCACCCGGTTGCTTTGGCCGCTGCTGCTGCCGCAGTCTCACGCTTCGCCTGTTCCTGCGCCGCGCAGTCGGAACAGATGGTGCCACTACCGCTGATCGTGCCATGCTCGGCGCAACACAGATTCGGGCAGAAGTAGCAGCGCCGGAGATCAGTCGCGATGCAACTGGTTGCGTGGCAGCGGCCAAATGGTGAGGTGCTCACGCTAAAGCGCGCAGAGAACCCATGCCGACGCAACCCATGGTTACGACCGCGGCCGCTTCAAGTAGAGCGTTGGAAAGGAAGCAGTACCTCCACCATCCACACCGGCCAACTCCCACCCTTGCTCGCCAAGTTCGTTGAGTAGTCCTGCAGGATCGCCAACATTACTTCTTAGTTCGGGCAACTCTCCGCTCCGGCCGAGACTATCTTTCCATCCTAACACTCTGATTGAAATCGTCATGTACTCCCAGCGTTGCATCGCTGTTCCTCCGGCTTAGCAAGCACGTCCAAATTTGAACCGCTACGAACGATGCCAGCGTACCATGGGCGGGGGAAACAGCTACAAGCCGGGGAGTTCGCCAAGGAGACGTGCTCCATGTAAGACCGTCACGACCTCGACCAAGTCAGGCGTGACCCGGTACAGGATCCGATACGGCTGCACGAAAATCTCGCGGACCTCACCCTCGACTTGTTCGGGTACATGACGACCGAGGTGAGGGAACTGCTCCAGGTTACGCGTTGCCAGGTAGATCCGTGCAACGAGAAGACTGCCGCGCATCGGTGAATCGCGGGATATGTAGCGCCGAATCCCTCGGAGATCCTCTAGTGCGGGGCGCGTCCAGACTACTTGGGCCACTCAGCCATCTCGCGCTCGACCTCTGCCTGTGAAACGACATCACCAGCATCCGCAGCAGCGAGGCCGATCTGAATCTTCGCAAGAACGTACAGTCGCTCCATCGCATCATCGACAGTCGCGTCGTCGGGCAGCGACTGGATGGCGTTCACCATCTGTTCCTTCGTCATCACGCGGCCACACCTCCAAGCTACATTGTCCTGCCAGGCGGTTCGGATGTCGAATTCCTGGTTCGAGTGGTGGTCAGGCTGCGGAGGTTGCCTTCAGGCGCTCCAGATCGGCAGTCGCAGGGGTCCGCAGGCCTGGGAGTCCCGCACGACCATGACAGGTTTCTCTCTTTCGCGACCGCCCGCTCGGCGGTGGAGGTGGGCTGACCCCTCATGCACGCAGCCCACAACGAGGAGGCTCAGCATACCATGTGCTGGCAAGCCCGCCACTCGTGACGCCGTCCGAAGGCGAGCGGCCACCCCTCGCGCGGTGGGCGACCTGGCTCGGTCACGAGCCGACCGAGGCGCTGCCACCACTCCGCCTTCTCCTCATCTGGGACAACCTCGCCGGCCACTGGAGTTGGTCGATCATCCACTGGCTGCTCCAGCACGGTATCATGCCGCTCGACACGCCGCTCAGTGGCTCCTGGCTCACCATGGCTGAGTCGATCCAACTCACCCTTGTCCGACGCGCGCTCGACGGCCAGCAGCCTCAGTCCCAGGACGACCTGATCACCTGGCTCGACGACACGGTCGCCGGCTGGAATGCTGACCCCACTCCTTCGTCTGGCATGGCAAGCGCTACGAGCGACGCCAGCGCGCTCGATAGCGTCGTCTCGGTGGCTCTCCGGCCACGCAGGCTCACCC
>JBBQBU010000125.1:0-12635 GCA_038318015.1 Chloroflexota bacterium
TGCGCGGCTGCCCGTCTTCTGCTCAGACATCCCGCCGTTCCGCGAGATCGCCGGCGACCGCGTGCACCGCTTCGCCCTGGACGCCCCCCCAGCGGACACCGCCGCCCGCATCGCCGCCTTTCTGGACACCGACCCCGCGACCCGCCTGCGCCACACCGTCCTGCGCCAGTATGCCTGGGACCGCGTGTTCCGCGAGCGCATCGCCCCGCTGCTCACCCCGGCAGCAGTACCGGTGGTCGCACCTGCGCCTGCACCGCCCCCTCCGCTCACCCCTGCTCACGCTCATGCCTCGCTCGCCGCCGATGAGCGAGCGGCCCCGGCCCGCATTCCCGCAGCAGACCCCCTGCCGGAGCGTGCCAGCCAGCGCGTCCGCGCGCAGCACGCAGAGGAGCCCGACGATGCTCGATGACCTGGACGCACAGCCCAACGGTGCGGCGGCGCACACCGACAACAACGGCAACGGCATCCGGCCGGCCGACGCGGCGCTGCCGGCCCTCTTCGACGGTGTGATTGAACCGTCCGGCGACGACGACGAATACACCATCCTTGTGCCGACGACGGACCTCGGGTCAGCCGGCCGGCTGATCCAGATTGCCGCTGCCCTGATGCCCGTCCACGAGGGCGAGGCGCGCGGCAAGGTGCTGCCGCTCGGCGTCGTGGAGATCCCCGAAGAGCTTGGCCTGAGCACCGGCACCGTGCCCGCGCGGCACCATCGCCAGATGCTCGGCCGGCTGCGGCGTCTCAACAAGTCTCCGCAAGTTGAGCTGCGGACCCTCGTGCGGGTCCACCGGCAGGTCTGGCAGGGCATCGTCGAGGCCGCGAAGGACGAGGGCGCGGACCTGATCCTCCTCGGCTGGAACGGCCGCACCAACGCCGATTCCGTGCTGGGCACCACCATTCAGGAGGCCGTCCGCAACGCCCCCTGCGACATCGCCGTCGCGAAGGGTGTCAGCGTCCAGTCCGCCAAGCGCATCCTGGTCCCGATTCGCGGCGGTCCGCACGCCGCCCTGGCCTTCAAACTGGCGGCGGGCCTCGCGGACCGTGTCGACGGCATCGTGACCGCCCTGCGTATCGAGCGGCCGGCCGGCCCCGGCGAGCCTGACGAGGGCACCATCGCCAGCCGCGAGCGCGACCGCGAAGAGTTCGAGGCGGTGCTCGCCACGGCCCCCAACCGCAACCGCGTCCGCGAGGTCGTTGTTGAAGCGTCGTCCGTGGTCGAGGCGATCTTGCAGCAGGCCGAGACGCATCAGATCGTCGTCATGGGTGCCGCCGCCGACGCCGGCGACCCGTCACAGATCTTCGGGCCGATTGCCGAGGAGATCGCGCGGCGGCTCGACAAAGGCCTCGTCGTCGTCAAGACGAAGCTGCCGGGCACCGCGACCCACGAGGAGTGGGAACAGCTCTACGGCCGGTCGTCCGCAGTGGCCGGCCCGCCGGACATCTCGCAGATTGTCGATAAGTGGTTCGCCGAAAACACCTACGACAGCCGCGAGTTCGAGAACATCGAAGAGCTGGTGCGGCTCAAGCGGCAGCAAGGCGTCACCATCAGCCTGGGGCTGCCGGCCCTGAACGAAGCGGAGACTATCGGGCCGATCGTCAAGAGCCTGCGCCAGGAGTTGATGGAGCGATACCCCCTGCTCGATGAGATCGTCCTGATCGACAGCCGCTCCACCGACAACACCCGCGACATCTGCGCCGACCTGGGCATCCCCGTCTACATCCACCAGGACATTTTGCCGGAGCAGGGTGCCCTGCACGGCAAGGGCGAAGCCCTCTGGAAGAGCCTGCACGTCCTCAAGGGCGACATCATCGTCTGGATCGACACGGACATCCGCAACTTTCACCCGCGCTTCGTCTACGGCCTGATCGGGCCGTTCCTGCGGGACCAGCGGGTCCAGTTCGTCAAGGGGTTCTATAAGCGGCCGATTCGCGGGGCTGGCGGCGTCCTCCAGTCCACCGGCGGCGGGCGCGTGACCGAACTGATGGCACGGCCCATGATGAATCTCTTCTACCCAGAATTGTCAGGACTGATTCAGCCGCTCGCCGGCGAGCAGGCCGGGCGGCGGGCCATCCTCGAACAGTTGCCGTTCTTCACCGGCTACGGCGTGGAAACCGGCCTGCTGATCGACCTGCTGCTCCAATACGGGCTGCGGTCCATCGGTCAGGTCGATTTGAAGCGGCGAGTCCACCGCAACCAATCATTGGCCTCGCTCAGCGTGATGGCCTTCGTGATCCTCCAGGTGGTCATGAAGCGTCTGGAGCAGCGCCACCGCTTGCAGCTACTTTCCGAGGTCAATACCACCATGAAGCTCATTCAACACGAGCGCGACCGCTTCCACGTCGAGCTCCGGCAGGTGGGCGACACCGAGCGCCCGCCCATCGCCCTCATCCCCGAGTATCAGGCCGCCCACCCGCCGCGTCCCCGGCGCGGCCAGCAGCCGGCGCGGCCCGTCGAGCCGGCCGCGCGGCCCGCCGAGCCGGTCCAGCAGGGAGACGCACGGTGACGACCAAGATCATCCTCTGTCGGCACGGCCAGACCGACTGGAACACCCAGGGCCGCTACCAGGGGCGCACGGACGTACCGCTGAACGAGTACGGCCGCCAGCAGGCCCGCGACCTTGCCACCCGCCTCGCGGACCAGACCATCCACGCCGTCTATTCCAGCACCCTCGAACGCGCCTACGATACCGCCGTCGAGATCGCAAAGCCCCGCGACCTTGAAGTACGGCGAGACCCACGCCTTGACGAGATCAACCAGGGGCTGTGGGAGGGGATGCGGCACGACGAGATCGCGCTGCACCACCCGGAGAAGCTGGCTGCCTGGCAAGATCACCCCATCGACTTGCGCCTGCCCGAAGGAGAGACGCTCGAAGAGGTGCGCGTCCGCGTGCGCGACGCCCTCGACGACATGATGATGCTGCACCAGGGGCGCATCATCTGCATCGTGGCGCACAGCGTCAGCATGGCCGTCATCAAGCACGAGCTACAGGGGCTGAGCCTGCGCGACGCCCTCAGGAGCCTGCCGGCCAACGCTTCCTGGGAGCACATCCCCGTCCCCGAGTACGACCTGATCCGAGCCGCGCGCTTCTGACCCGTGGCCCGTGGCCCTGCCCCTTGCCCGCCCGAGGTGCCCATGCCCCTTTGGGGGCACCACCGACAACGAAAACTCGGTGCCCGGTGTTTCTCCCCCTCTCCCGCAAGCGGGAGAGGGGGCCGGGGGGTGAGGGGTGCAGCCCCTCCGCCGGCACCCCACACTCCGGCCCGAGCGCCAAAAACCGGGGTCAGGCGAAGCGGCGCATCACCTCGCTGCACTGGTCCAGGGCGGCCAGCGCAGCGTCGGGGCCGGTCGGCGGCAGGCGGAAGACGCAGGTGCCCACGCCGGCCTGCTCCCAGGTCTCGATGGTGGCGGGGTCCAGCGGCGCGCCGAAGACCCAGATCGGCACCGGCCCCCGGCCGCGCTCCGCCAGCAGTCCGTTCACCGTGGAGATGCGGTCTGCGAGCGGCGCGAACCGATCCTGCGGGCGCGGAATCCAGCCGTCGCCGTATTCGAGGAGCGCCTCGGTCGCCTTCGGGCCGTCGCCGCCGATGATGATCGGCGGATGCGGCTTCTGGACCGGCTTCGGCCACTGCCAGACCGGGTCGAAGTCCACGAAGTCACCGTGATACGCGGCTTCCTCCTGGGTCCACAGTTCCTTCATCGCGAGCAGTTGCTCGCGCATCTTGCGCCAGCGCTTCGGGAACTCGGTGCCGTGGTTCGCCATCTCCTCACGGTTCCAGCCCGCCCCGATGCCGAACAGGAACCGCCCGTTCGAGATGTGGTCCAGGCTGGCGACCTCGCGGGCGGTGGTGATGGTGTCGCGCTGGATGACCAGCAGGATGCCGGTGCCCAGTTTGAGCGTCGTCGTCGTGGAGGCGATGGCCGCGAGCGCCACGAACGGGTCAATGGTGTGCTTGTACTCGTCCGGCAGCTCGCCGCCCGAGGGGAACGGGCTGCTCCGGCTGGTCGGGATGTGGGTGTGCTCGGGGAAGAACAGCGAGTCGAACCCGCGTGCCTCGACCTCGCGCCCCAGCCTGACCGGGTCGATTGCGTAGTCGGTCGGGAACATCGTCACGCCAAACTGCATCGTCGGACCTCCCGCATGGTCGCGCCTGCGATGTCGCTGCGCGCTACTCGAACCGCCGTGTCTGGTAGATGATTCCGCGCGGTGGCAGCCGCCGGCAACGCCCGCCCTCACGCCCGGCCTGATGGCGTGGTTCCCGTGAGCCTATCCAGCGCCGTTCAGGTGGGCCGGTAAGCATGGCGCGTGAACGTGCACGCCCCGGTTCAGGCCATCCCGCGCCCGCCAACGCGCCGCCCTACGCCACGCCGGCCGGCTCCGTTGCAGCCTGACCCGCCGGCTCGTCGTCCGGGCCAGCCTCCAGCGGTTTCAGCAAGTGCAACGGGCCAATGTGCGCCAGTTGCGGCCAGGCCAGCGCCACCGCCGCCACCACGATGACCGTGCCGATGCCGCCGCCCACCACCGCCAGCACCGGCCCGAACAGCGCCGCTGTTGCGCCCGCGCGGAACGTCCCGAACTCGTTCGAGAAGCCGATGAACGTAAACTCCACCGCCAGGACGCGCCCGCGCAGGTGGTCCGGTGTAATCATCTGCTGCAGCGTGCCCCGGATAATCATGCTCACCGAGTCGAACGCGCCCGTCAGGAACAGGCACACCAGCGACAGGTAAACATTTGTGGACCAGCCGAAGACCGCACTCGCCAGCCCGAAGCCAACCACCATCCACAGCAGCACCCGGCCTGGCTTCTGCCACGGCGGCATCCGCGTCACGATCAGCGCCGCCAGCAGCGCCCCCAGCGCCGGCGCCGCCCGCAGCACGCCCAGCCCTGACGGCCCGACGTCCAGGATGTCCTTCGCGAAGATCGGCAGCAGTGCCACTGCCCCGCCCAGCATCACGCCGAACAGGTCCAGCGTGATCGCCGCCAGGAAGACCGGGTTGCGCCGAATGAACGCGAACCCGGCGAACAGGTCGCGAACCGTCTGTTTGCCGGCCTGGCGTTGCGCCCGGATCGGCGGGAACGTCGCCAGCAGCCCGACAAAGAGCAGTTCCATCACGGCGGCGATCAGGTACGTCCAGGTGGCAGACCCGAGCGCCGCGATCAGCAGCCCGCCAATCGCCGGCCCGCTGATCGACGACAACTGGCCGCTAGAGACCAGCCACGCCTGGGCATTGGCGTAGGTTCGCCGCTCAATGATCTGCGGCAGCAGCGCCTCGACGGACGGCGACGCGATACATCGCGCGGCACCCACGACCATCAGCACCGCGTACACCAGTTCCACCGGTGCCTGCGTCCAAGAGATGTAGGTCAGCCCGACGCCGGCGAACGCCAGCGCCGCATAGGCACCCATCGCCACGTTGCGCCGCACGAAGCGGTCGGAGATGTTGCCGGCCGGCAGCATCAGAAAGAGGACCGGCAGGATCTCGAAGAGGCCGACCAGCCCCAGTGCCCACGGGTCGCCCGTGCGCTCGTACAACTCCCAGCCGATGGCGACCGAGATAATCTGTGCGCCCATCGAGGACGCGATTTTGCCGATGGCGAATGCGCGGACGTACGGGTTGCGGAGCGCCTCAAGCGCGTCCGGGTGGTGCGTGGAGTGCGGTTCAGACACCGTGCCGCCCGTCTGTACCGAGGCGCTCGGCCCGTTGCCCTACCAGTAGGTGTCGGTACCTGCTGCCCGGCCCCTGCCGACGCGTCCCCGTATCCCGCAACTCCCGTGCCTTCACCCTGAACGCCCTCTCTTCCTTCATGAGCAGTGTTTCACCAGGTTGTACCGGCCCACACGAAGGCCCGGCGACGGCTCACCGGGCGTTCCGCCGGATATTACAACCCAAGAAGCTCGATGGCATTCCCGCCCTTGATCCTCTGCACGTCGGCAGCCGACAGGCCGGGCACGCTCTCGATCAACTCCACCGGGTTCTCCTGGCCCATATCAAACGGATAATCCGTCCCCAGGACAACGCGCGTCGGCCCCACCACGGTGATGAGGTGTGCCACGTTCACCGGGTCAAACACCAGATTGTCGATCCAGATGCGGCGCAAGTATTCAGTGGGCGGGCGCGAGATGGTGTGCATCTCCGGCCGCACCTGGTGCCCGTGTACCGACCGCGCGAAGTAGGATGGCAGGTATCTCCCGCCGTGCGCCGCCACCACGTTCAGCGTCGGGAAGCGCTCCAGCACGCCGCCGAAGATCAGGTTGGTCAGCGCGATGGTCGTGTCGAGCGGATTACCGATGACGTTGCCCAGGTAGTATTTTGCCACTCGCTTGCCGAGCGTCGTGCCGGCCGGGTGGATGAAGACGAGGGCGCGTAGCTCCTGCGCCGCCGCCCAGAACGGATCAAGCGCCGGATCGTCCAGGTCAACGGCCTCCGCGCGCGTCCCGATCTCAACGCCGCGCATCCCCAGCGATGTCATGGCCGTGGCAAGCTGCCGCGCCGCCAGTTCCGGGTGCTGCAAGGCGACGTGGCAGATGCCGGCGAACCGGTTCGGGTTCGTCGCGCAAAGCTCGGCCACATGCTCGTTGGAGGCCGTGACAATCTGCTCGGCAAGCGCCTCGTCAGCCCAGTACGCGTAGTTTGGCGCGGGGCTCACGGCCTGCATTGTCGATGCGCTCGCGGTCCATCGTGTGCAGCCGCACGCTAATGTCCCGGAAGGCGGCGTCGTAGCGCGTGCGCCCGAGATACTGGTTGTGCTCGTTTGCCTCGCCGCCCGGGTTGGCCGGCGCAGTGGCGATCAGCTCCGTAGCCTTCGGACTCTGGGCGTGCGCGTGAAAAGTCCACGGTGACAGGCAGCGGCATCGCAGCATCTCCTCGGCGGGCGTCGGCGCTCAGGGACTTCGCCGAGACGATGGCGCATCACGGATCTGGCGCGCAACAACCGCACCCGGTCCGTCACGCACCGGGGCCGGACGCCACGACGCGGGTCAGGTACGACGCGTGTCTGCCACCGGCAGACGCTTACGAGGCTCCTGGCTCTTGCGCCAATGTCCCACGCCGGCACCGCCGCCGATGGTATCCTCGCGGGCGGTCGCGTCGCGCCGCCGTTCCGACCCTGCGTGTCGGCGGGTCGCTGGCGGCACGCGCCGATGTGGCCGAAGACGCTGTCACTGACGACAACGGAGCGCGCAAGGGGATCACCGTATGAAGATCGCTGACATCCAAATTGTCCCGTTCCGCTGGAAGGTGGACCGTTACCGCAACGCTACGCCGCTGCCGAAGACCGAGGTGATGCAGACCCTGCTGAAGATCGTCACGGACGACGGGCTGGAGGGGTACTACTTCGGGGGCGGCTCGCACGGCGACGAGGAGGGCTTGCAGGAGCACTACCGGCAGATCATCCTGAACCGGGTCAAGCCGCTGCTGGTGGGGCAAGACCCGCTGGACCGCGAGAAATTCTGGAAATGGTTCTGGGTCATGAACCTGCCGGAGCACGTCATCGGCGTCACCGACATGGCGCTGTGGGATCTGGCGGGTCGGCAAGTGGGCCTGCCGGTCCACAAGCTCTTGGGCGGCGCGAGAGAGAAGGTGAAGGCGTACGCCAGCACCTATCCGAACATGGGGCCGCCAGAGAACTACGCCGCCCATGCGCTGGCCTGCAAGCAGCAGGGGTATACGGCGTACAAAATCCACCCGTACTACTTCTGGAACCCGGCCACCGGCGAGGCCGTACCGGGCCGCCCGTCGCACATCGACTGGGACATCCGCGCCTGTCGGGCCGTCCGCGAGGCCGTGGGCGACGACATGGTGCTGATGTACGACCCCTGGGGGACGTACCACACCGTCGAAGAGGCGATCACGGTGGGCCGCGAGCTTGAGCGGCTGAACTTCTACTGGTACGAGCACCCGATGCCAGAGTACCGCGTCGAGTCGTACGTGCGGCTCGCCAACGAACTGAGCATCCCGATCCTCTCGCCGGAGATCGCCGAGGGGAACGTCTTCACGCGGGCCGACTGGATCAAGCGAGGCGCGTCGGACATGAGCCGGATGGATGTGAACCGGGGCGGCATCACGGCGGCCAGGAAGACGGCGATTGTCTGCGAAGCGTACGGCGTGAAGTGCGAGATTCACATGAGCGGCTGGGGCAACCTGCAACTGCTCGGGTCGGTCAGCGAGGACACCTGTGAGTACTACGAGAAGGGGCTACTGGCGCCCGGCGTGGACTACGACGTGACGCCGCCGTACCTCAAGGAAGCGCCCGACGCGATGGACAGTGACGGGTACGTGACCATCCCCACGAAGCCAGGGCTGGGCTACGATATCGTATGGGACTACATCAATGAGCACCGCATCAAGGAGTAAGCGCGCCGCAGGGAGGCATGTAGATGGCTGATGGGACGATGCGCGGGATCTTCCCGATCCTGCTGACGCCGTTCGACGACGACGGGCAGATTGACGAAGAGAGCCTGCTGAGCGAGGTCGATTTCAACCTCAAGGCGGGGGTGCACGGGTTCGGGCTGGCGCTGGGCAGCGAGTTCCTGAAGATGACGGAGGCCGAGCGCCAGCGCGTGACGAAGCTGGTGGTTGACCATGTGGCCGGGCGGGTGCCCGTGGTCGTCAATACGGGCGCACAGTCGAACGTGGTGGCGGCCCTCTACAGCAAGCAGGCCGAAGACCTGGGTGCCGACGCGGTGATGTGCATGCCGCCGTCGATGGGCGTCTCTGGGGCCGAGATGCGCTCCTACTTCAAGGCGATCTCGGACGCGGTGACGGTGCCGGTCTGGATTCAGGACACGTCGTATGTGACGGTGCCGGCCGGCACCGTGCGGCAGATCTCGGAGGAGAGCGAGCGCGTCCGCTACGCCAAGATCGAAAGCCCGCCCAACGCCCTGCGCGTGCAAGAGACGGTCGAGCAGGCGGGCCGGCTGGTGACGGTATTCGGCGGCTCGGCCGGCACGTTCTTCATCGAGGAGCTACGGCGGGGCGGCGTCGGCACGATGCCCTGGCCGAGCACGCCGGAGGTGTTTGTACGCATCTGGGACCAGTGGCAGGCTGGCGACGCGGCCGGCGCACTGGAGACGTTCGAGCGCCAGTTGCTGCCGATCCTGCGCGTCTCATCGACTGGCCTACGGATGGGCCACACGATCAACAAGGAGATTCTGAAGCGGCGCGGCGTCATCAAGAACGCGCACGTGCGGGCACCATGCGACCCGCTGGACGCCCTGGCCGAACGGGAGCTTGCGGAGACGCTGGAACGGCTGGGCATCGCCTGACACGCAGGGCCAAACAAGAGCCGGAGTGGAACCTGTAGGAACTTTGGAAAAGTTGCCTTACTGGTGCATCCACCAAATCCGGAGCAGGTGCCTTGAGACCTTCTCCAGGAGGCGACTGCCCTTCAGAGGCTGCAACTGACTTGGTGGATGCACCACTTACCCTAATGTCATCCCGACCGTAGTGAGCCTGCTCATCCCTGCCATGTCATCCCGACCGAAGTGAGCCTGCCCATCCCTGCCATGTCATCCCGACCGTAGTGAGCCTGCCCATCCCTGCCATGTCATCCCGACCGAAGCGAGGAACGAGCGGCGTGGAGGGATCTCGGCAGCAGACAATGCGGGCTTGAGATCCCTCCGCTTCACTCGCAAGCTCGTTACGGTCGGGATGACATAGGTCGGGATGACATAGGGGGTGACGCGACTACTCCACAAGTCCGCACAGGTTCCGCTCTGGTTCAGGTTTAGTCGAGGGCGGGGGCCAGCGTGTCGCCGAGGACGGCCAGGAACGGGCTGCGCTGGCGCGGTCGGCCGCTATCGGTGAAGGCCGACCGCGTGAGGATCAGCGTGCGCTTGGCCCGCGTCAGCGCCACGTAGAACAAGCGCCGCTCCTCCTCGATGTTGCCGCTGGCGACCGAGCGACGGCGCGGGAGGTCGCCGTCCGAACAGCCGGCCACGAACACCGTATCGAACTCCAGCCCCTTCGCCTGATGAATGGTCAGGACCGGAATGCGCTGCTCGGCGTGTGCCAACAGGTCCACCTGCCGCGACAATGCTGCGTGATCCAGAAGCGCCTGGAGCGCCGACGACGATGCCTGGATGCCGTCGTCTTCGGCGGCAAAGAGTGCTACCAGCTCGCGCAGGGCGGCCACGCGGGCCGGCTCGCCGGCAACGCGCGCCGACAGGCCGGACTCGTCCAGGATGCGCCGCAGCAGCTCAACCGGCCGCACCGTCAACATCAGTGCGCGCCAGTCTGCAACCTGCCGGGCCAGCGGCTCGAACTCCGCGCCGCATTCCATCACGAGCCGGCGGCGCACATCTGCTCCCCGGCGGGCGCGCTCCACGATCCAGCCGAGCAGGTCCGCAGTTGTGGCGACATCCGCAGCGGCCTGATGTGCGGGCACGTGGGGCAGGCGCAGGCTGGCGGCCAGCGCCGCCAACGAGTACGGCCCCTGGTCATGAAAGCGGCTCACCAGTTGCTGCGTGTCCAGGCTGGGGCCAGGCGTGTACGGCAGCCCCTGCCGCGCCGCCTGCTGCTCGATCACCCTGAGGTCGAAGCGCCCGATGTTGTGCCCGACGAGCGTTGCGCCCGCTGCCCGCTGAAGGAACTCGCCCAGCACCTCGGCTGGCGGGTGGCCGTCGCGGGCTAGCCGGTCGTCGGAGTAGCCGTGCGTTGCCTCGGATGCGCCCACGGGGATGCTCGGGCGCACCAGCCGCTCCCAGATGCGCGACCGCCGGCCGCCGGTCAGGCGCATGGCGGCGATCTCCACGATCTCGTCGCGTTGCTCGTCGAGGCCGGTCGTCTCCAGGTCGAAGATGACGATGGTGCCGTCGTCGTAGGCGTCGAGCAGTGGCGCGAGCGGGTCGCCCTCGGTGAAGGTGGGCAGGTGGAAGAAGTCCACCAGCCGCAGCCCCACCGGCTCGCCTTCCTGGCGGATGCGCCGCAGCGTGTCGTGGCCCACGCCGCGTGTGGAACGCTCCCAGACGCGCAGCGCCGCGTTCGTGTCGTGCGGGTGGAGCAGCAGCCGCAGGTACGCCAGCGCATCGACGATATCCGGCTGGCGAAAGAAGGCCAACCGCGCGGCCGTGAGGTGCGGCACGTGGTGGCGGGTCAGCGCCCGTGAGATCGCCTCGCAGTACCAGTTGGTCGGGGCCAGCACGGCCATTGACGGCAGCGGCACACCGTCCCGCTGGTGCCGGACAGCCACACTCTCCGCGATCCAGTCAGCTTCGTTGCCGACGCTCTCAGCCACGTACTCCAGCGCCGGTGTCCCTTCCGCACAGGATGGGGCAGGCTGGAGCTTCGTTTCGCGGTGGGTCAGCGACGCGGCAAACCGGTCGGCCGCCTTGATCAGCCGGCGCGTGGCGCGGTGGTTGTCGGCCAACTGGAACGTCTGAGAGGACGGGAAGTCGGCGGCAAACTTCGCCAGCACCCGGCGCGGCTCGGCCCCGCGCCACTCGTAGATGGTCTGGTCGCGGTCCCCGAAGACGGCGAGGTTGCCCGACTGTCGCGCCAGCGTCGCCACGATCTCGTACTCGGCAAGGTGGGTGTCCTGGATCTCGTCCACCTGCACGTACGCGTAGCGGCTGGCCCAGCGGTCGCGCACGTCTGGCAGGGCGGCAAAGATGGCCCGCACGTAGAGCACCAGGTCGGCAAAATCAAGCTGCTGCCACTGGCTGAGGCCGCGCTCATACTTCCGGGCGGCCTCGCGATGGTTGGTATCGTCAAAGCCGGCCTGCGCCCAGACGCCACCCAGCGGCCAGCGCAGATTGCTGGGGTGCCAGTGCTGCTTGGCGTCTTGCAGCCGCTGGTACACCGCGAACGCCTGCTTGCCGTCCGGGTCGTGCTTGCCGAGGATGCGCCGCAGCATCTCCTGGCTGGTGGTCTCGTCGCAGACCTGGAAGTCGCGCCAGAGGCCAATCTGCTTCGCCTCGTGGCGCAAAATGTCGGCGCACAACTGGTGAAACGTGCGCGGCGCGAGCCGGTGGGCCTGCTCCGGGAAGCGCGTCTCAATGCGAGCGCGCAGCTCGCGGGCGGCGCGGTTGGTGAAGGTGACACAGAGGATGCGCTCAGGCGGGGTGCCGGCGTCGATGGCGCGGGCCACGCGCTCGGTCAGGACCGTTGTCTTGCCGGTGCCGGCCGGGGCCAGCGCCAGCATCGCCCCCTCTAGGCGGTCCACCATCGCCCGCTGCTCGGTGCTCAGGGGGACGGTAGGGGCCGGAGCAAGCGCAGCAGCAGGCATAGGCGGCAGCAGGAGCGGCGTCGCGGTGTCAGACACCCTTCGAGGGTACGCACTGGTTGGCATGGTGGCAAGAGGACGGCGTGTGGGAAGCATCACATTCGCGCGCCGGCGCCCGGCCGGGGCGGCGCGAAGCCCCTGACCCCCTCTCCCGCAAGCGGGAGAGGGGGTCAGGGGGTGAGGGCGGCCCTCAGGCTACCGGGCGCTCTTGATCGCCGCCACGGCGTTGATCTCGATGAGTGCGTCAGGGTGCACGAACGCCGACACGGCCACCAGCGTGCTGGTCGGGTAGGGCGGCGAGAACGCCTGTAACCGGGCCTCGTGGATCTCGCGCAGGCCGCTCACATCCTTGACGAACACCGTCACCTGCACCACGTCGGCCAGCGTCCCGCCGAGCCGCTCCAGGTACGTGCG
>JBBQBU010000126.1:0-12630 GCA_038318015.1 Chloroflexota bacterium
ATACGCATTTTCTGGACGATCAGCGTGACATCGGCGGCGTCCACCTGCGGGTTGAAGCCCTTGAAACGTTTCTGGCCGTGCGCCACGGTGGCGGCGCTCTGGCTCGCGGCCACACCTGGACGCACCTCACGGTTGGCCCGCGCGTAGACGATGACCTTGTGCAGCGGCCGCTGTACGCACGCGGGCCGGAGGTGTTGCTTCCCGCCTGGGCCTGCGCGCGCTACCAGGAGGTCCGTGCCCAGTTGCTCGCGGAATCACCCACCAGCACAGCTCTGCCGTGAGCGCGGCAATCCGCGCTGAGCCGGGTCACTGAACCGCGATGTCTTCCAGCGAGCCGGCGTAGTCGCTGTTCAGATCAGCGTTTCGGACATGGATACCATTGAACCCCGTGTGATAGACCACACTCGGCGTCAGGCTGATGGGGACCGCGCCCGGGCGGCATCTCGGCGCATATTGCCACACGAACGCCAGGTCGAATCCGTCTCGCAAACTCAGTGATTCGGGGAGCTCCGCAAGCAGCCGAATCCAGTCAGCCTTGCGGTACAAGATGGCCACGTTGCAGGCACCGTGTGTGATTGCGTACCCGTCATACTGCGTGACGATCCGCTCATTGATCGTGTGGATGCCTGAGACGCAGAGGACATCCAGGCCGTCGCGGGCCGCCTGCCGTTGGGCGTCGTGCATGCGGGCAAACGCTCCTTCGCGCATGGCTACGTCATCATCAACCTTCACAATCCAGTCAGCCGTCGGATGGGTGGCGATGACGTGCCGGATGGCGAAGAGGTTATTGTGTTGTGTGCACTCGTGAGCCGTCTGTATCGCGTCCTGCCAGAGCAGGGACAACTCGCGCAGCGTGTCGTCACGGGCGCGTGCGGTCGGGGCGTGACCGCCACGCTGCTCGGCGTCATCCTGCACCTGTTGCATATGATCCCACGCAAACTCTGGTGAATCGTGGAGAAACACATCGACGTCCGGTTGCCGTTGACGTGCATACTCCCGCCGGATGACGCTGGCGCCGCGTCGGCCCGCACCTTCGACCAATGCCAGCGTCTCCGGGTCGTCAGATTGGTCGTCTGCGATGACCAACTGGGCACCGATGCTGGCCGTCTCACGCTCAATCTGCGGGAGCGACTGCCGCAAGAGGGCCGGGCGATTCCAGGTCGTGAGGATGACGACGGTTTCAGGGGTACCGGACGGCGGGGTAGACGCCGATGCGTCGGTCACGCCGATACCCTCGCCATTGTGCGCGGGCGCACGGCGCGGCCAAAGCCAGCGCGACACCTTCCCCACGGCTGCCTGGACGCGGTTGTTCGGCGGGGCCGGCCAGGTCGGCACGTGGGCGCCTAAAGTGAGATTTCCGCACGAGTTCACGCGGATCAATGCGAGATGTTTTGCAGCGAACGCCATCGTATCTGGTTTTGCACGCCCTGGCAAAATTGAGACAGATCGCCCAGGTATCGTGCGCCTGACGCCCGGCCATCACACGTTGAGGTGGACGTAGTGTCGTTCGTCACCCGTGCACAACATCTGGTCCGGCGGGTACGTCACGGTCGGACCGGCGGCCTCAGGGCGGTGCGGGTAGTGGGACCGTTCCACGGCCCGACGGGCTACGACCACCACGTCCGCGAGTTCGTGCGGGAACTGCACCGTCAGGGTGTCGCCATCGAACTCGTTGACCTGCCCAACTGGGGGCCAGGTCGCCTGCCGCCAGACCGGCTGGACCCCTGGTTTGACACGCTCGATCAGCCCGTTGGCGCACCGGTCGATCTGCACTTCTGCATGCCGCATCAGGTCGTGGCACGCCCGGGCGTCGCCACGGTCAACTACACGATGTTCGAGGCCACGCGCGTCCATCCCAGGTGGATCACGGAGAATCGCCTGCACGATCTGGTCGTCGTTCCAACCGAATCATCGCAGCGCGCCTGGATCGCCAGCGGCATGCCCGCCGAACGGCTTGCCGTGTCGCCGCTGGGGGTCAATACGGGCATGTTCGGGAAGCAGGTGCCGCCGCTGGCACTCCACGATACCCGAGGCGCGCCGATCAGCCGGTACCGGGTGCGATTCCTGAATGTGTCGGAGCTTGGCCCGCGCAAGAACCTGCCCGGGCTGCTCCGCGCCTGGCTCGTCGCAACCCAGCCGGACGACGATGCGGTACTCATCGTCAAACTGGGGAGCTATCGGCCGGGCGCGTACGAAGCATTTCAGGAGAGCCTCGACGCGCTCCAAGGCGAACTGAGGACATCGCTCGACGGGGCCGCGCCGGTACTCTTCATGACGACCGTGCTCGCCGACGCTGAGATGCCGCGCCTGTTCGCAGCCGCCACCCACTACATCAGCATGTCGTTCGGAGAGGGGTGGGATCAGGCGATGGTCGAAGCTGCCGCGTCCGGCCTGCGGCTGATCGCACCGCGCCACAGCGCCTATGAAGCGTACCTTGATGATGCCGTCGCCCACCTCATCACCAGCCGGGAGGCGCCGGTTCATCGATGGATACCGGCGCAAGAGAACCCCCTGTTCGACGGCGCGAGCTGGTGGGAGCCGGACCTGGACGAAGCCTGCCGAGCGATCCGCGCGGCAATTGACAGGTGCGATCAGCCGACAGCGTCCGCGCGTGAGCGCGTGCTCAGCGGCATGACCTGGACACACGCAACCCAGAGCCTGATTCCCCTGCTGGAGCGGGCAGCGGCAGAGCGGCGCCGCTGACCGAGATCGCAGGCAGCGAACCGTCGCCGTTGCGCCGGTCAGAGCCCCTGGCCGCGCAGATAGCTCCGCGCCGCGCGAACAGCGACCGACGGGTCGGCGGCGGCGGCCTCTGACTCTTCCTCGGCGACGACCCAGCCGGCATAGCCCGCCGCCTGCAGCGCTCGGACCACCTGGGCAATACCGGCGTCGCCGGTGCCGAGCGGCAAGAACGGCCCGCCCCGCGCCCCGGCATCCTTCAGGTGGATGTGGCCGATCACGTCGGCATACTGGGCAACGAACGCAGCCGGCTCCTGGTCCCCTCGGACGATATGAGCCGTGTCGGGGCCAAGCTGCACGACGCCGCTGGCTAACAGGTCGGTGAGGCCGGCAGCGAGGCGATCGTAGTCCGCACGCACGCGAATCAGCGAATCAGCCGTCGATGTCGGGTGAATATGGACCGCCACGCCTCGGCTGGCCGCCCGCTGCGCTGTCGCGCGGTACCGCGTCAGCATCCGCTCGAACGCGGCTGAGCGACGCGGGTCATCCTGGCTGGGCGGCGGCACCGTCTCCTCGGGGTAGACCACTTCGCCAACGAGCCGCCCGCCTCCGAGGCCGATGCGCGGTGACGGAAACACCGACACGAAGTCCAGGACGCGCCAGACGAGCGCCTCCTCGTCGGCCAACAGCGCATCATCCGTCCAGCCCGAAGACGGCGATAGCGCGACTGCAGCCAATTCCAGCCCACGCTCCGAGCATGCACGTCGGGCATCGTCAGGACGGTCCAGCCACGAGCCAAGCACCTGCCAGGTCACTTCCACGCCCTCGTAGCCGGCGGCGGCCACGGCGTCGAGGATCGGCTCCCACTGACCGAGCCAGCGGGTACCCACCATCTGCCAGGTGTACGTCTGGCAGGCAACCCGCAGGCGACGAATGCCGCTCGTGCCGCCTGGAGCCATCACGGCCGGCGCGCCCACGCCAGCGACGCCGCCCTCGTTGTGCTCGCCAGCGCCCGCACGCCCATGCTGCTCACGCGATCTCGTGCGGTGCCACCGGCCGCCCCGCCTCGAACGATTGGATCGCGGCGAGAACGAGCCTCAGCGCGGCCAACCCATCCACGCCGCTGACCGGCACCGGCTGTCTGTCTACGAGCGCCGGGAGCAGCGCCGCAAGGTGTTCCTCGACGGTCGTCGGATAGAACTGCAGCAGCCGCGTCGCCTCGCCAAAGGGACGCGGCTCCCAGACGGCCGCCAGGGCATCGTCGTTCGGCTCGAACGTGAACCGGGACACCACGTTGTCGATGCGCACCCGGCCGCCCGCTCCCTGGATCTCCGCATACTCGATGCCATGCAGCCGGCTGCCATGCCAGGAACCGGTCACGGTCGCAACGCCGCCCTCGGCAAAGCGCAGCGTGATCGCGGCGTCGTGGTACGCCTTGCCGTGGATACCCTCGGCCAGGCCGTCGAGCGCGCAGGAGACCTGGGCGACCTCGCCGCCGTACCAGCGCGCCAGGTCCAGCAGGTGGATGAGCGAATCGTAGACCAGTTCATACGGCGTGGAAACCGCGCGCGATGCCGGCACCGCCACCCGGAACAGGGCGTACGAGAGCCGTCCGAGACGGCCCTGGCGCTGGTACTCGCGCGCCAGGGCGTACGGACGAGCGAAGCGGCGGTTGAAGTTCACCGCGAGCGCACGGCCCGCCAGCGTGGCAGCCTCGATCATCGCGGCGGCGTCGGCGGTGGTCTGTGCGATGGGCTTCTCAACGAAGACGTGGCAGCCAGCCGCGAGCGCGGTGATGGTCGGCGCACGGTGGGCGAAATCCGGCGTGACCACGTCTACAAGGTCCAGGCGCTCGGCGGCCAGCATCGCGTCAAGGTCGGTGTACGCCACGGCACCCGCCTCGGCCGCGACGGCGCTCGCGCGCGCCGGGTCGCTGTCACAGACGGCAACCAGCGTCGGCACGGCATCGGGCCTCACGCGCTGAAGGCGGCGGGCAACTTCGAGATAGGCCAGGGCGTGCTGCCGCCCCATGAACCCGCACCCGACGACGCCGACGCGCACCGCAGCGCTCCCCTGGCCTATCTCGCAGCCAGCCCGTCAGCGCCGGAACCAGCCACGGTGCGCTGCGGGGCAGACTGTACGCCGCAGCGCTGAGCGTGTCAAGCACCAAACGAGCGTCGCGGGGCGGCACCTCGGTCGTGTTGCCACGTTGCCGGCCGCCGGGCCGTCATCCATACTCGCGGCAGGCCATTCATGGGCAAGCTGGCGTGGGCAGTCTCGTCGCCATACTGCCGACGACGCGCTGCATCACACCTTCCCCGCCACGCACCCGCCCCGCACGGAGTCACCATGATCGTCGATTCGCACTGTCACGCCTGGCGCACCTGGCCCTATGAGCCGCCCGTCCCGGACGCTACCGGCCGTGGCGTGATCGAGCAGCTTATCTGGGAGATGGACCAGAACGGCGTCGAGAAAGCTGCCGTCGTTTGCGCCCGCATCGAGCACAACCCGGACAATAACGACTACATCGCATACGCCGTGGCGCGGTTCCCGGACCGCCTCTACCAGTTGGCGGACGTGGACTGCCGCTGGTGGGAGACGTACCACCAGCCCGGCGCGGCCGACCGCCTCGCCGCTGCCGTCCGACGATACAACTTGCGCGGCTTCACCCACTACTTTGACCCGCAGGATGACGGCTCGTGGTACCTCTCGGATGAAGGCTCAGCCTTCATGCAGACGGCGGCAGACTTGAAGCAGATCGCCAGCTTTGCGATGCCGGCGCGGCTCCAGCCGGTCCTGCGACAGCTTGCCGAGCGGTTCCCAACCGTGCACTTTCTCTGTCACCACATGGCCGGGGCGCGCGCCGCAGAGGGGGCAGACTCCGCCAATCTGCGCGAGATCCTGGCATCAGCAGCTCTGCCGAACATCCACGTCAAGCTGTCGGGCTTCCATTATGTCGATACGGTGGCCTGGGACTTCCCGTACCCGCGCTGCCGCCCGATTGTCCAGGCGTTGTACGACAACTTCGGCCCAGAGCGGCTGCACTGGGGCTCAGACTACCCGGTGCTGCGCAAGGCGGCGACGTATCAGCAGTCGCTCGAAGCCGTCCGGACGTACTGCGACTTCATCGCGCCTGCCCACCTGGACCGCATTCTCGGCGGCAGCCTCTTCGACCTGCTGGAGGCGCACGGCGCGCCCTGACCAGACGGCTGCGCGACGAACGTTGCCAGGATAGCGAGAGTAGAAGCTGTGCGGCACGGCATGAAGATTTGCGCCCTACCCCCTTGTCATCCCGAGTGATGTCGTTGCGCGCAGCGTGACGATATTTGTGAAGCGAGCTTGCGAGCGCAATCGAGGGATCTCAAGTGTCAGTATCGGTTGCCGAGATCCCTCCACTTCACTCGCAAGCTCGTTTCGGTCGGGATGACAAGCAGGGCTATCGCATTACTTTTGAGTTTCCCACTCCGGCTAGTAATGGGCGGTGCTGAGAATCAAGATCAACCGGGGACGAGTCCTCTTCATGCCTGTTGACGCCAATTCGATGAAGTTTCGGGCGGATCGCTGCTCTCGGGACGCCGTCGTCTGCCCAGAAATCACGATTTTGACGCTAGTAGACAGAAGGTTATGCGATAGCCCTGGGATGACAAGGGGACAGTTGCAATTCCTGGGAGTTCACCCTGAGCGAAGTCAAATCGAGTCAGGATGACAGGTTGTGGACAGAACCTTTAATCACACGAATGCCGACGAAAGCTTCCGGCCGTAGAGTAACTGCGCGTTTCATCGTAGTTTTGGCTTACGTACTCTAGCCGGCCAGCTTCGCGACGAACGTTGCCAGGGTGTCCGCGCCGGTGATCTCCAGGCGGGGCAGCGCCAGCGGGTCATCGGTGAGGCTGCTCAATCTGGAGTCGCATGTCAGGCCGTAGGTGTAACCGCACGCGCCGGTCAGGTGCCGCACCACCGCGTCCTGGTCGCCGTACGGGTATGCGAACGCCGTCACCGGCCGCCGCAGGCCGCGCGTCAGGATCGCCCGGGCGCGCGCCGCCTCCAGCGTGACATACTCGGGCGAGAGCGCCGTGAGCGGTGGGTGCGTGCAGGAGTGCGAGCCGAACTCGATGCCCTCGGCCTGGAGTTTCAGGATGTCCGGCCAGCCCATCAGCGGGGCCGGCTCGCCGTGGGCCGCATCCCACTCACTCACCCCGCCGATGCGGTCCGCCACCAGGAACATGGTCGCGGAAAAGCCGTACTGTTGCAGCAGCGGCCAGGCGTGCGTAGAGAAATCCAGGTAGCCGTCGTCAAAGGTCAGGAGGATGGCACGGCCCGGCAGCGGCCTCCGCGCCGTCATCGCAGCGTGCCACGCTTGCAGGGTCACGCTGACATAGCCAGCGTCGCGCAGGTAGCGCAACTGCTCCTCAAGCGCGGCTGGCGTAATACGGTAGCGGTCCAGGGCTGGCGGGCCACTGTCGGCGACCCGGTGGTACATCAGGATCGGTAGGCGCTCGGTCGTCACGCTGGTGCTGACCGTGAAGTGCTCATGATGGGCGCTGTCGCCGGGCCACCGAGCGTGGGCCGCTACGTCCGGCGGCAGATGCGCAGCGTGCGGCACCTGCTCCAGCGTCGGGCTGGTGGCCCCGAGCGCCTCGCTGATGCGGCGCGGCAACAGCCGGCTCCCCCGGACGGCCAATGAGGCCAACGCCGTGGGCCGCTCGAACGCCTGCACCCGGTACAGCGGGGTGCGAATCTCGTGGGCCAGCCGCAGCGGCTCAGTCGCCGCGAACACCTCACCGATGACCTTCGAGCCGAACGGCAAGCCCCACTCAAAGCCCGAGTCGTCAGGATCGTCAATGATCGCGTTGCCGTGGGCCATGACGATTCGACCGCCCGGCTTGAGTGCGTCGGCCATCTTCCGCGCGATGGCGGCCAGCGTCTCGCGCGTGCCCGTGTAGTACAAGACCTCGCTGCACACGATCAGGTCGTAGGTGCCTGGGATCTCGTCCTTCACCAGATCGAGATGCAGAAACTGCACGTTCGACAGGCCACGTTCGCGGCACCGCCTCGCCGTCCGATCCAGCGCGATATGCGAGAGATCCGCCGCCAGCAGCGCGCCGACACGCGGTGCCATCTGGATAGTGAAATGCCCCTCGGCGCAGGCGAGTTCCAGGGCTGATGTCACCGGCCTGGCGGGGAACAGCGACAGCGTCTGCTCGTACTTCAGTTGCTCGTACTCGGAGGTGTAGCGCCAGGGGTCCGCCCCGACCGCGAACAGCGTTTCAAAGTGCTGCCGACCGTAGACCTCGCTGATGCCCGATGGCGCAGCGCCGTCCGGCCCCGTTGCCAATGGCGCGACCGGCGTTGCTGGCTGCGCCGGGGCGGTCGCGGCCCGGTCGTCAGACGTGGCGGGTGTGGGTGGCGCGAGCAGATCAGGGGCGTAGACCACGCGGGGCAGGCTCGCGCTGTCAACGTCGCCCGGTACTATCTGAACTGCCTCGTTCGTGGCGGCTGCTGCGTCGATGAGCGTGGCACGGGCCGCAGCCGGCAGCATCGCGCGCCGATCCGCGCTGGTGCCGGTCGGGCCGGAGACGCGTCGCGCCAGGATCGTGGTGCCCGGCGACGCCAGATCGGCCGGCAGTGATGGCAGTAGCGGGTGTCTCTGGCGGCTGTGTGCCCGCTCGGACAGCCGCGTCCGCAACGATGCGGCGTCGGTCAGCGGCCGGCCGAGGACGCCCTCGCGGACCGCCAGCCGGCTCAACTCCAGGCCCGTCGCCTGGGTCAGTTCGGCGCGCAGCACCTGGGCCGTCACCACGCCAGCGCGCGCCGGCACCCGCACCAGACCCAGCGCCGCCCCGCCGATGCGTAGCGCAACATCCACCCCGTCGCCGGCTGCGGTGAGCGTCGGCAGCGGGTTGCTGTACTCGACGGGCAGCGGGCCAGCCGCCGCGTCGATGCTGGCGGCGGATTGCTCGCTGGCGTCAGGATTGCCATCAACTGTTGTCAGGGAAGGCTCGCTGCCGTCCGCGTTGTAGAAGCGACCGGCCGGCCAGTCTGGTTGCCCCCAGATCTCTTGCAGCATGGCCGTCCACCCGACGCGATCATGCAGCGTGGAGCGGGCTGCCGACAGGTCCAGTTCCAGGTCTTCGGATTCGTCCCCCGCCAGCGCCAGCGACGCGCGCCGGGCCGTCGCCTCCGGGGCAGCGCCGCTGAGGCTGGCGTAGACCTGGCGTGTCAGGAACCGCCCCAGCAGTTGCCAGGCGAAGTCGGCGGCAACGGCGTCCGCCAGCACCGACGCTGGCACCAGCCCGTCGCAGACGGGCAATTGCACCGTCCCGAGCGGCTCCCCTTCCACCAGTACGCGGCACCAGAGGCGCTCGACGGCCAGATCGGTCCGCACATCGGGGATGGGCGCGGTCGCTTCAACGATCAGTCCGTGGGTCTGCCCGACCGTCGCAGGCTGAGACAGGTCGATGCCCTGGAGGATCAGGCGCTCAAGTGAGCGCCGCGTTCGGCGGGAAAGCTGCGGCGCGCGCGTCCGTCGCTCCAGCTCCAGCAGGAACAGCTCCAGGCGCTCGTCGATGGTCTGCAAAAGGGACGGCCACGCTTCGTCAGGGAGGCAGCGCGGCAGCGGCGTCGCGTGATGAAGCATCGCCGCGACGACCGCCGGGTCAACGTCTGACGAGAACGGCTCGGTCATCAGGTCGAGCATGGTGCGCCCGTCGTCGCCAGACCCGAGCGTCTGCCCGGCGGCCCAGCACGCCAGGTACAGCGCGCGCAACGGCTGCATCTCCGGCGACAGGCCGGCCGCGTGCGGCGCGTCCGGGCGCACGCGCGGGTCGGGTCCGTGCCCTTTTGCCAGCACCAACAGGCCATTGGTGAGCATCTGCGCGGCGTTTCGCGAGGCCGACTGTTCCCGCATTCGGTACAGCGCCTGCACCGCGTCGTGCTTACGGAAGCGCGTCCCCAGGCGGGCAATGCGCTGCCACAAATCCCAGTCTTCACAGGTCACGAGCGACTCGTCGAAGCCGCCGACCTCCTGCACAAGTGCTTTCTTGAGGATGAGCGCGTGAATCGGCAGGACGGCCCGAAAGCCGAACTCGGCGAACAGGTCGCCGTCGCGATCCAGATGCTCGTCTTGCACGCGCTTGCCGCTCGGCGTCAGGTACGCCCAGCCTGAGCAGGCGACTCCGGCCTCGGGATCGGCCGCCAGCAGCGCCGTGAGTAGCTCCAGGTGTGGCGGGTAGATCAGGTCGTCGGCGTCCAGAAACAGCAGCCACTCGAACTGCGCCGCCGCGATGCCGACGTTCCGTGCTGCGCTGACGCCACGCCCGCCGCCTGTCACCACGCGGAATCGGCCGTCGCTCGCGGCAAGGCGCTGGACAATCGCCGCCGTCTCATCCGTCGAGCCGTCGTCCACCACGACCACTTCCCAGGCGGCAGAGGTCTGGGCGACGACCGCCGCGAGTGTCTCTTCAATGGTCTGCGCCGCGTTGCGGGCGGGCATGATGATCGAGACGGGCAACCCGGTCATACGGAACGTCCTCGGTGTTGGTCACGATGCCGGGCGTGCATGGCGTGCCGCATATGCCGAGCGTGGCTGGTGCGCGTCACGACACGGCGGTCCAGCGGACCGGTGATCGCACAATCCCCCGGTCGTCACCCGTTGACTCGATATCGAGCGGGTAGGCGTGCCAGTGGAAGTCGTAGGCGTAGTCCCAGGTCGCTTCATAGACGCCCACGTCCACGAAGTAGCTACCGCCCACCAGATCCAACCGTTCAATCTCGGCGACGATGCGCCCGCGCTGCCCGGCTTCCAGGCGCTCCAGGCCGGCCGAAGTATGAATGTCCAGGCACTTCACATCGTCCGGCCGGGAGATCGTCACGCCGACGTGAGCGCCTTCGACGGTTTCATGTGCGACGTAGTCGATGGCGACTAGCAAGGTGCTGCCGCTCGTGAGCGCCTGCGGCGGGCGACCAGCGTCGTTCAGCAGTGCCACATGGACGATCTCGACCTGCTGCGAGCCGATGCGGTTCTCGGTGAGGCGCAGTTCGACGCCGCCACTACTGAGCGTCACGTGTTCCAGGTCGGGGGTACGGCGTTGTGATTCCGTGTGCATCGCCATCACGTACTGCTCAACGACGCCCTCGGCCGGGCCGTGCGCCGCCACCACGCCGCCTCGGAGCCACACGACATCGTCGCACAAGTCTGCCACCATGCTCGGCTCGTGCGAGACCAGGATGATGGCGCAGCCGTTGGCGCGAATTTGCTGGATGCGCGCCAGGCACTTGCGCTGAAACGAGATGTCGCCGACCGCCAGCACTTCGTCAATGAGCATAATGTCGGGGTCGCTGTGCGCCGCCACCGCGAACGCCAGCCGCATTTGCATGCCCGTGCTGTAGGTACGGATCGGATTGTCGATGAACGCCTCGATCTCCGAAAACGCCACGATGTCGTCGAAGCGTTCGGTTACTTCGGCGCGGGTCAGCCCGGCGATGATGCCGCTGACGTAGACGTTTTCGCGGCCCGTCAGGTCGGCGTGGAACTCGGTGGTCAGGTCCAGCAGTGCCCCTAGCCGGCCCCGCACGTCGATGGACCCCTCGTCTGGCCGCCCGACGCCGCCGATCAGCCGCAGCAGCGTGGACTTGCCCGCGCCGTTCTGCCCGATCAAGCCGGCCATCCGCCCTGGCTGGACCGAGAACGACACGTCGCGCAGCGCCCAGAAGCTGGTGTCCTCGGCGGTTCGGACGCGCCAACTGAGCAACGCCTCTTTGAGCGTCGATGGCCGGTCGATGCCGCGCCGACTGAACCGCTTGCCTAGGCCGCTCACCGTGATGGCTGGCGTCACGTTACAGCTCCTCCACGAAGCCGGCGCGGGCGCGGGCGAACAGGCCGTACCCCAGCCCCAGCAACCCGAGGCCGACCAGCCCGACGACCACCAGCGGCAGCAGCGCTGGTGCTTGCCCATGCACCACGATGTCGCGGAACGCCCCGATGATGTGGACCATCGGGTTGAGGTCGTACACGGCCCGGTACTCGGCCGGGATGATTGCTGGGTCGTAGAAGACCGGCGTCAGGTACATCATCATCATCAGGATCAGCCCGGCCAGGTGCGCAGTGTCGCGGAACGTCACTTGCAACATCGCGACTACGTAGGTAATCCCCAGGATCAGCAGCGATTGCACGGCGATCACCAGTGGCAGCAACAGCAACGACCAGCCGAACGGGCTGCCATCGATCAGGGCGAATAGCAACAGCACTGGCAGCGCCAGCAGGAAGTGGATCAAGTTCGTGGTACCAGCGACAACGGGCAGGATCGCGCTGGGGAAGCCCGGCCGGCGGATCAACTGCCGATTGTCAACGATCGCGCCGGCCCCCTGCATGATCGAGGTCGAGAACCACGACCACGCCAGGACGCCGGTGAAGACGACAACCGAGTAGCGTGGCCCGCCCAGGTTGAGGACGTGGCCGAAGACGAACACGAAGATCAGCAATTGCGCCAGCGGGTTCACCAACGACCAGGCGATGCCCAGCACCGAACGCTTGTACCGAACCTTCAGATCACGCCCAACCAACGCGAACAGCAAGTCACGGAGGTGGACGACGCGCGTCCCGAATCGACGGGTAGCGACGGTCTTGGTTGGCGACGGTCTAGCGTTCGTAGCGATATTCATGTCACTCGTCAAACGACCCTGATGCCCCGGAGACCCGGCCTAGAGGTCGCAGAAACTCTCTTTCGCGTCACAACGCCCAAATTGGTGCCCGACCCGACACGTCAAGCACCGATCCATCCGTTGTAGGGAAGGACAAGACGAACGTGTGTAAGAAAGTGTGTGCGAAGGGTCGCCGAGCCGCTTCCTGGCTAGGAACCGGGGCACTCTGACGTGACGAACGCTGTCAGATCGTGGCTCATGCACGGCTCGGCTCACCGAGTTTGGCCCGAAGCCGGACTTCGCACACACTTT
>JBBQBU010000127.1:0-12618 GCA_038318015.1 Chloroflexota bacterium
CGTGACCTGGACCTGTTGTGCGCGGCCGGCGAAGTCGTGCTGGTGGGGGCCGGGCCACTGGGTGAGCGCGACGGCAAGATTGCGCTGTACCTGACCGACGACTTGCCGCTGTTGCGCCTGCCCCAGCCTGACCCGCCCGGCGGTGAGTATCACGAGCGCCTGCGTGAGCATCTCCACCGCTTCGGCGCGAGCTTCTTCGCAGAGTTTCACGAGGCGGCGGGCGGGCCGTCCGGTATGGTGCTTGACGCCCTCTGGGATCTGGTGTGGGCCGGCGAGGTGACGAACGACAGCCCGTCCGCGTTGCGTGCCTACCTCTCGGGGGCTGCTGCTGTGCGGGCGCTGGGGAAGCGGCGCACCGGCCCGTTCCGCTCGCGGCGACAAGCCCCGCCGAGCGCAGCCGGCCGCTGGAGCCTCATCGCTGCCACCCTTCCAGGTGGGCAGGTAGCTGCCGGCGCAGCATCCCCAGCCACCGCCAACCCCGCCGTGAACTTCACATCGGTTGCATTGCCCGGGGATCGCACCACCGCCAGCCTCACATCTGTCGCCGCTGACCGTGCCGTCACGCGCTCTGACCCTCCTCCCGACTCCTGTCTCCTGACACCTGTCTCCTCAACACAGCGCGCCCGTGCCGTCGCCGAGCAACTGGTGTCGCGCTACGGCATCCTCACGCGACAGGCCGTCCTCGCAGAGGGCGTGCCGGGCGGATTTGCGGCCTTGTATCCCGTGCTGGCGTCCCTGGAAGAGGCCGGGCGGCTGCGTCGGGGCTACTTCCTGGCCGGGTTGGGGGGAGCACAGTTCGCGCAGGCGGGGGCCATCGACCGGCTGCGCGCCCTGCGTGAGAGTGCCGTGCAGGACGACCCAGAACGGCTGCCCGCAGCGGTGCTGGCCGCCACGGACCCGGCCAACGCGTACGGGGCGGCGCTGCCCTGGCCGGTCCCGGCCGTCGCCTCCGCACCCCGCCCGATGCGGAGTGCCGGTGCGCGGGTGATACTGGTAGATGGCATGCTGGCGGCGTTCGTGCGGGGCGACCGCGACGTGACGACCTTCCTACCGGCCGACGAGCCGGCCCGCTCGGCTGTGGGGCGGGCGGCAGCCGTCGCCGTGGTGCGGTGGGCAGTGGCAACGGGGCGGGTGCACCTGGGGTGGGCCACCATCGACGGGGTGCCAGCGGCGCGGAGTGCCTTTGGCGACTATCTGACGGCGGCCGGGTTCGCGCCGCTGGGGGCCGGCTTCCGGCTCGTGTCGGCAACCGGGGACGACGACGAACCGTCTGTCCCGCTCGGCGGCCGACAGCGCCGGGCCAGCGGCGACGACCGCTCCTGACGCCGTGCCGCGCTGTGTCGCGCTGTGCGCTCGGCGACGACCGCTGGCAGACTACCTCCCTACCTGAGACCGACTCCGCGTCTACGTTACCGTTATCCAGGCGCTGTCCGCTGGACTCTGAGCAGGCTCCACGAGCGGCCACACCCGTGGTCATGCCGACCGTCGCGAATTTGCGAGTGGAGCGCCGTGGGGTCACGCGACACGGAGAGGCGGCGACAGGGGGATCCCGCACAGCGGAGGGGGCCATGGGTGGGCCGGGGGGATCTCGGGCACGCCTGCGTTGCGACTTGAGATCCCTCGACTCCACTCGCAAGCTCGTTTTCACAAATACCGTACGCTGCGCGCAACAACATCACCCGGGATGACAGGCAGACAGATGCACGTCGTTCAACCGAGGGCAGCACATTGAGGTTGCAGGCGGGTGTCCGGCATGGACGATGTGGCGGCGTTCAATCAAGCGCGCTGGGACGCCCTGGCCCGGGCGAACGCCCTGTTCACGCGCCCGGCGCTGCACCTGGACGTGGCTTCGGCACGCGCCCGCATCGATCCTGACGGCTGGCTGGGGACGCTTGACGGCCTGCGTGTGCTGTGCCTCGCCAGCGGCGGCGGCGGCGCTGACCGCCGCAGACGAAGCGCTGGTGTATGAACGGCCGGGTGCGGACACGATTGAGCCAAACGCCAGCGCGTCGCCGGCCATCCCGCCACCGGCCATCCCGCCGCCACACGAGTACCGCCACGGGCTGAGCACCGTGGTCAACGGCCTTGCGGCGCACGGCTTCAGCATCTGCCGGTTGAGGGAGCAGGCCAGCATCTATCCAGACCCGGCCGCTGCACCCGCCACCTGGGACCATTTCGTCGCCTATGCGCCGCCGTGGCTCACCGTACCCTGCACATATCGCCCTATTGGACTGGCTCGGCCCGGCTAGCGCCCCTGCGATCTCGCGCGGGCCGGCAGCGTCGCCGGCACTGGTGTTCTGCCGGGTGCTTCCGCACCTGCTGGCAGCATCTTGAGCGCCAACGGCTCGACGACGCAGTACGGCCGGGCCGTACCACGAGCGGGACGCGTTCACTACTCGCGCCTTGATGCGATGTTTGTGCCTGTACAGCTGCATCTATGCGTCGTAACATGGCCGCACGCCACTGCCGGGCACCCCCATGCGACCCTAGGCACGCGACAGTGGTTCCTAGCACGAATCAGTCGCATCATATGGGCTAGTTGACGTAGTAACAAAGGACTAGTCGCAAATTATCAACCGTAGAGTTCTATATGTCTCTAGAAAGGCGTGTCACGGAAATGCCCCACATGGGGCATGGGACGGTCATCCCGCCGCATGAGTGCGTCACGTATCTACTTAGTGACGAAACAATGCGGCGGGAACGATCATGGCACGTTCGATCAAGCGACAGTCTCGGCGGCTCTCTACGGCTCTCATTCCGCGCTTTGCTCTCTTGCTGATGATCCTGATGACGCCCTGGTTGGCGCTGCCGGCTCCGGCGCTCGCTGCCGATGTTGCCGCTGACCAGACGGGTGTCTCGGCTGGCGTGCTGGACGCCCGCGCGGCGTCGTATCTCGACCAGCTCCTCGGCGAAATCAACGATCGGCGCGCCAGGGCCGGCAACCTGCCCGTCGTCTACGCCGGCGGGGACGCAAACGTCGCGGTCAGCCAGTACCTGGCCGACCTCACCCCGATGATGGTCTCGATGCACTCGTGCTTCCACGGCAACGGCAACCCGGTTGCTCCCGGCTGGGACTACGTGAAGGAAGTCGGCTTCAGCGGTGAGGCGCGCGGCGAAGTCCTGGCCTGCCCTGGCGACAACGGCTTCTGGACCGCCCCGAAGATCGCAGACGGCTGGTGGAACTCCCCGAGCCACTGGCGCTCGCTATACGGCGACCCGCGCGTCAACGCCATCGCCTGCGGCACCCACGGCGCCCAGAACGGCGGCCGAGCGTACCAGACCATCGCCTGCGTGACCTACCGCATCTAACCAGCCAGGCTTCGCCTCATCAGCGGAGCAGCGCCACACCGCCGCCGTCCAGTTGCTCGCACCCGCACTCCCGCCCCGCATCCCACCGACGACCTGGGCGCACGCCACCTCACCAGCGTGAGGGCGTGCGCCCGTTTTCGTGCTCCGTTATGGCGAGGCGCGCCGGCCTCGTCATGCTTGCAATGCGCCAGGAACGATGATGAACGCTCCACGCCGTACGGTCGCTGCGCCGGTGCGCCTGATGACGAACAGAGGGAAAAGGCGGGTAGGACCATCTACAGGGGCCATCACTCCTACACATCAGGGCCATGTCACACAATTGTGACGTTTGCATGACGACCAGGAGACATCCGCAGAAGAGTGCGCGTAGTAAAGCGCATGTTTCGTACCGATCGTGGCCCCCTCGGAGTCTGCCGGCGTCACCAAGCGGGTCGAAGTTCCGTTAAGCTTGTCGCCGCTGAAGCTCCTGCTTGCGAGGTATGCGTAGACCATGCTGCTTTGGCTCAACCGCGCCGCCATCATCCGCCGTGTTGTCACGATCGTCGCCGCACTCATACTGATCGCACCGGTCGCCGTTGTACCGGTCGCTGCGGCACCCGCCAAGAATGATGACGAAGTCGCTGATGCCTTCCTTCATCGTCTGCTCGACGAGATCAACGCCCGCCGAAGTGCGCTCGGCAATCAGCGCCTGTCGTACGTACCGGCCCAGGCCACTGCGGCGCTTGACGGCTTCCTGGCCGAGACGGCCCCGGCGCTTGCCTGGCCGGGGCCATGCATGCACCATCTCGTCGATGGTGCGTTCTCGTGGGACTATGTGCTTGCGGCCGGCTTTGGCGGCGAGGCGCGCGGCGAAGTGCTGGCCTGCCCCGGCCCTGAGCCGTACTGGACGCCCGGCCGCGCCGCTGAACAGTGGTGGGATTCGCCCATCCACTTCGACGTACTCTACGCGGACGGCGACGCCAACGCCGTAGCCTGCAGCGCCTACGGCCTCCAGCGGGGCAGCAGCGGCGGCAACAAGCGGAAAACCCAGTCTTCGTCAGGTGCCGCGTCCGCCATCCTCTGCGTGACGTTCCGCGGCTAGCATGGCGAACGGGTTACCGCGCTGAAGCCGCTGCCGCGTACGGCCAGGCGAGAAGCCCCCGGAAACCGGGGGCTTCTCGCTGCTTTGGGCACGCCACGAGTCAGCACGGGTACAGGCCGGTGCCCCAATGGGCTATCGAGAATGGCCCAGGTAGGCGACCAATTCACCGCCCTCTCTGCCGTTTATAGTGGTGAAGCCCGACGGGTCGTCGGACCAGACCGAGCGGATGCCGATCGCTGAGACCTGGCCAGTCTTACACAGGCGATGGGGACCGCTCGGGACCGACGACCCGCCGGGCTTCTGCGCTGTCCCTTGCGCCCTACCGGCTGGTGCGCCAGGGGATCAGCCACGCTTCGAGCGCGTCCAGCAGCCAGAACGAGATCATCCCGAGCGTCGCGATGGTCAGCAGGCCGACGTACATGTCTTCGATGATGAACGTCTGCCAGGACTGCCAGATCAAGAAGCCCAGCCCCGACTTCGCCGCCACCATCTCCGCCGTCACCAGCAGCAGCAGCGAGACGCCCCAGCCCAGCCGAATACCGGCGAAGATGACCGGCAGTGCGCCCGGCAGCGCGATTGTCCAGAGCGTCGCCAGCCGGCCGGCCCCGTAGTTCCGCCCGACATCCAGGTAGATGCGGTCGATGTTGGCGACGCCGGCCGCTGTACTGATGAGCACCTGGAAGAACACCGCAATCGCGATAATTGCCCATTTCGACTGCTCGCCCAACCCGAAGATCAGCATGATGAGCGGCAGGATGGCAACTTTCGGGATGGCGAACAGCGCGCCGACAATCGGTTGCAACGCCGCCCGCACGATGGGCACCAGGCCCATGACGACGCCGAGCAGGACGGCGGGGATCGCCCCGAGGATGAAGCCGACCGCCGCCCGTGACAGGCTGATGCCGATGTGGCCGGGCAGCGTCGTCTGCGCCAGTTGCACGAACGTCCCCGCGATGGACGAGGGGGCGGGAAAGAAGCGGCGGTCAAGCAGCCGCGCCTGCACCAGCAGTTCCCAGGCCAGCAGCAGCACCAGCGGCGCTAACGCCGTGACGATGCGCTCACGGGCCTGCCGTGACAACAGCGGCTTGCGCCCGTGCTCCGGGTCTGCGCCCAGGCGAACCCGCATGACGCCCGCTGCTGGCGGTGCGGTCGTGCCCAGCGCCTGTGCCGGCGCCGGTGCTGCCGTGCCGCTGCCCACGTCCACCGATGCCCGGCTCATCGTGGCACGCTCTCGGCCGCACGGGCCGTCATCACTTCGTCGCGTAGCTGGCTCCAGACTGCAAATGACATATCGCCGTAGCCGGGCGCGGCCTTCAACTCGTAGGCGCGGCGCGGGCGCGTGAATGGGACCAGCATGTCGGCCTTCAAGGTGCCGGGGCGCGCCGTCATCACCAGGACACGGTCGCCCAGGAACAGTGCTTCGTCAATCGAATGGGTGATGAAGAGCACCGTGTTGCGCGACTCTTCCCAGATCCGCAGCAGTTCTTCTTGCAGCAGGCTCTTGTTCTGCTCGTCCAGGGCCGCGAACGGCTCATCCATCAGCAAGACTTCCGGCGCGTTCGCGAAGGCCCGCGCCACCGACACGCGCTGCTTCATGCCGCCAGACAGTTGGTGCGGGTACGCCTTCCGGAACTGCGTCAGACCCACCTTGTCGATGTAGTAGTCCACCTGCTCGCGGCTCTCGCGGTCTGGGACGCCGCGCATGCGCGGGCCGTACGCCACATTGTCGCGGACGGTCATCCACGGGAAAATCGACTGCTCCTGAAACACCATCGACGAGAGCGGGCGGCGCTGGTCGGCGTGCAGCAATTCCAGGCGGCCGGCCGAATGGCTCTCCAGGCCCGCCAGGATGCGCAGCAACGTCGTCTTGCCGCAGCCAGACGGCCCGACGATGCAGCAGAACTGCCCGTCTGGCACGGTGAGGTTGACATCGTGCAGCGCCTGGACCGGGCCGGTGCGCCCCCCACGCCCGCCAAACGTCTTGCTCAGGCGCTCGACGACGATCTTCGGCGGCCGACCCTCGGCCGTTGCCGGCACTGGTGCGGGGACGTGCGTCGCCATGCTGCTGCTGAAGGCTCCCAGGGATGGCCGGCCCGCTGCCGAGGCCGCGCCGTCTCCTATGGACGATAGCAGATCAGGCAGTGCCGGGCCGTATCTGCCGTTGGTCAACAGGCTCAGGCGGCAATTTAGCCGAATCGGCCGCCGCTGCCGAATACTTCACACAACACGAACAGATGAGCGACCAGAACGGCCGCCTCGGGAGCGACACAGCATGATGGGTGGCGGTGGCTGGTGGTCATACATCCAGCAAGACGAGAAGGCAGGGCAGCAGAGCATTGACCGGGCCGTGCTGCGGCGGGTGGCCACGTACGCCCGGCCCTACACCGGACGGATTGTCGTCCAACTGCTGACGATCTTGGTCATCACCGGGCTGACGCTGGTGCCGCCGTTGTTGATGCGCGCCCTCATCGACGATGCCCTGCCGAACGGCGACATCTGGAAGCTCAACCTGCTGGCGGCAGGGATGGTGCTGGTGCCGTTGCTCAACGGGCTGACCGGCGTCCTCCAACGGTACGTCAGCTCGCACATTGGCGAGGGCATCATCTTCGATCTGCGCCGCGCCGTCTTCGACCACTTGCAGCGCCAGTCTTTGCGGTTCTTCACGAACAGCAAGACTGGCGAACTGATGGCCCGCGTCAACAACGACGTGGTTGGGTCGCAGCAGGCGATCACGAACACGATGCCGAGCGTCATCTCGAATACGCTGGCGCTGGTGGGCACGCTCGGGATTATGCTGGCGCTGGAATGGCGGCTGACGCTGCTGGGTGCCGTCGTGCTGCCGCTGTTCATCCTGCCGGCCCGACGGGTCGGCAACCTGTTGCGGCGCATCACCCGCCAGAGCATGACGCTCAACGGCCAGATGAACGGCATGATGAACGAGACGCTGAACGTGAGCGGCGCGCTGCTGGTCAAGCTATTCGGGCGGCAGCCGGAGGAGAGCCGCAAGTTCGGGGAGCGCGCCGCCGAGATTCGCGACGTGGGCATCCGGCAGGCGCTCATCGGCCGCTGGTTCTTCATGGGGCTGGGGCTGGTCAGTGCCATTGGCACGGCGATGGTCTTCTGGACGGGCGGCTACCTCGTGCTGACGGACGGCCTAACTATCGGCACGGTCGTGGCGTTCGGCGCCTACCTGACGCAGTTGTACGGGCCGCTGGCCTCCTTGACGAACGCGCGCGTCGAACTGGTCACATCGCTGGTGAGCTTCGAGCGAGTCTTTGAAGTGCTGGACCTGCCGGCCGAGATCGAGGAGCGGCCAGACGCGGTGGATCTCGGACGCGTGCGCGGCGAGATCCGGTTTGAGCACGTCTCGTTCGACTACCGCGCGCCCGGCGTGACGGTGGAGCTATCGGCCGTCGATCGGCTCGGGTCGCGCGGGGTCCGGTCCGTTCCGGGGGCGGGACCGGCCGCCGCGCCGTCGCTGGCCGCCGCCGTACCGTCGCGAGCCGGACCGCCACCCGCCAATGGGGCACATGCGAACGGCGCGGCTCCATCCGTTGACGCTCCGAACCTGCCGGCCACCCTGGACGAGCTGGCTGCACTGGACGAGCCGCCCCCCCCGCGCTGGGCGCTCCGTGATGTCTCCTTCAGCGCCAGCCCCGGCCAGATCGTCGCGCTGGTCGGCCCGAGCGGCGCAGGTAAGACGACGATTACTTACCTGCTGCCGCGCCTCTACGACCCTACGGCGGGCCGCGTCACCATCGACGGCCACGACCTGCGCGACGTGACGCTCAGTTCGCTGGTGGCGCAGATTGGCATGGTGACGCAGGAGACGCACCTGTTCCACGACACAATCCGCGCGAATCTCCAGTACGCCCGCATTGATGCCACGCAGGCCGAGCTTGAGGCCGTCTGCACGGCTGCCAACATCCACGAGATGATCGCGGCGCTGCCGGACGGCTTCGACACGGTGGTTGGCGAGCGCGGCTACCGCCTGTCGGGCGGCGAGAAGCAGCGGCTTGCCATCGCGCGGGTGCTACTGAAAGATCCCGCCATCCTGGTCCTGGACGAGGCGACGGCGCACCTCTACTCGCAGTCCGAGGCCCTGATCCAGCAGGCACTGGAGGGCGTCATGCAGGGGCGCACGAGCCTGGTCATCGCGCACCGCCTGAGCACGATCCTTAAGGCCGACCAGATTCTCGTGTTGGACGGCGGGCAGATCGTCGAGCGGGGCACGCACGATGAGTTGCTGGCGGCCAACGGCCACTACGCCCGCCTGTACGAGACGCAGTTTCGCCCGAGCCACGCCTACGCCTGGACGGACGACGACGCGCACTCTGCCCTTGCCGCCGCCGAGCCTGGTCGGGGCACTGACCCCGCGAGCGTCGTGTAGCGTCCCGGCCCCCGCACCCCCGGCCCCCTTCTTCCACAAGTGGGAGAGGGGAGCCTCGGTCCCTTCTCCGGACAGTCCGGGCGTTGTCGCAGTGGGAACTGCGCGATCACGAAGGGGTGCCACTCCGCATGTCAGCCTGCGGGGCAGCAAGGCGAAGCCGCGCGACTCCTCACGATTCTTCGTGTCATCCTGAGCAGAGCGAGCGTGCGAGCGGAGTCGAAGGATCTCACCCACACCGACGGTTGCATCTGTGAGATCCTTCGCTGCGCTCAGGATGACACGAAGAGTGGCAGGCCTTCGCGACAATGCGACGCGGTGGGGCTGCCTGTCGGGGGCACCTGTCTCGGGGTGCGGTCGGCATGGTCGCCTGCGACCGCGTGGTGCGGTGGCTATGCGGGGCAGCCGGAGATCAGAGGCCGTCGCGCTGGTGCGGTGCGCAGCGTGACGTGGGCCGGCCGGTCGTGCGGGCGCAACCGGTGGACTGCGGGGCAGGACGGGTCGGCGGGGCAGCGGCTCGTGAAGATGGCGGCTCGTGAAGATGGCGGCTCGTGAGGATGGCGGGCTGTGAGGATGGCGGCTCGCAAGGATGGCGGCTCGCAAGGATGGCGGCTCGTGAGGATGGCGGCTCGTGAGGATGGCGGGCCGTGAGGATGGCGGGCCGTGAGGATGGCGGGCAGAGCGGGTTAGCGGCCCTTGTCCACGCGGGCCGTCTTCTCGAAGGAGGCCGTCGTCTCGTCGTCGATGCCGTGGCGGATGACCGTGATCCTTATGGTGTAGCGTCCGGTCGCCGTGGGCGTTTGCAGCGTCGCCACCACGCGCGTTGATGCGCCCGGTGCCACCGGCCCAGCCGGGCTGACGTAGACCCGTGACGCATTGGTCAAGAGCCGGTGCTGATCGCCCTTGAGTGCGATGAACTGCGCGCGCACCGCTACCGGGAAGATGGCCGTCGGGTTCCATTCGTCCGGGCCGATGTTCGTCACGGTGATCGGGATGGAGACCGTCTGCCCAGGCTCCCAGTCCTCCGGCAGGTCAACGCGGTAGCTGGCCGTTGGCGACGGCGGCGGCGCGGCGATCGCGACCCGCGCGGCCACCAGGGTCGGAGCCTGCTGCTCGACCCAGACCGACATGGATGCCAGCGCGGCAACCCATAACACCGCGCCCAGCGCGACCGGGGCCAACAAGGTCGGGCGCTGCCGCCCCGCCTCAATGAGCCGCCGCACCGCCAGCACGAACGGCGGCACCAGCAGCGGGTACATTGGCAGGCTAAATCGGCACTCGACGGCGCTCGGCAGGTAGATGACCACTAGCGCGGCCGTTGCGGCACCGAGCAGGCCGAACAGGAAGCGGGCACGCGCCCGGGCAGCGCCATCCGCGCCGGGCGGCCACCGCAGCCCCAGGAACAGCCCCACCAGCCCGCCGAGCAGGAACAGGTAGTTGATCAGCGCCAGCGGCCAGCGGTACCACGGCGTCAGGTCGGTGATGTAGGTGAACGGGAAGTCCTGGTCGAAGAGGCCGAACGCGTGGATGGCGAGCGTCGCACCGAACTTCAACGGCTCCTGGCGCAAGAAATCGCCGTACGTCTCGCTGGCAGTTGGCGCATACGGGTTGGTGTAGTACAGCCGAGTCGGTACGCCTGTCATGGTGATCGTCGCGTACTTGGCCGTCCGCATCCCGATGCTGGTATTCGCCGCGTACAGGTCGGTCATCAGCAACGGGTGGGGCACGCCGTACGCGCGGGCGTTGAACACCATCTGCGGGACGAACGGCAGCGCCAGCATCGCCAACAACAGCGGCCACGCCCGCCAGCGGATGTCGCGCCACCTGACGGTCCGCACGAGCCACGCCAGCAGCAGCACTGGCACCATGATCAGGTTGGCCGGGCGCACCAGGACCGCCATGCCGCCAACCAGCAGCGTGAGCATGGCGAACAGTAGCGTCCGCCGGCTGTCGCGCGCGCCTGACGGACCGGCCGGCCTGTCGGGCAGGCTGAGGGCGACCGCCAGGTAGATCAGCGTCGCCGAGATGACGTCGGTCAGCATCTGGCTGGCGTGAATCAGGATGAACGGATTCAGGACCGTGGCCGTGTAGAGCCAGGCGCGTTGGTGGGGTGCACCGAGCAGCCGGCTGATGCGGCGCGCGCCGATCCAGGCTACCGCGAGGAAGAAGGGCAGTTGCAGCACGAACCCGGCCGTCCGGACCCGCTCGGGATCGGGACCGACGACCGAGATCAAGAGCGACAGGAAGGCCGGGTAGCCGTACGTCCGCACGCCGCTGGTGAACGAGAGCGGCCCGTTCTGCACCATCCCGAGCGCAAGGTCGTAGTAGCCGCGCGCGTCGCCCTGGATCGGCTGGCCGCCATACAGTTTGGCAAGCCCCGCGATGGCCACCGCCAGCAGCGTCGCGGCGACCGGCACGGCCACGGCGAGCCGGCGCGTGGCCGTCACGCGATCATCGGAAGCGCTGGTTACGAGAGGGGTGGCGATTGCTGACATGCTTTTCCCGCCCCGGAGCGTACCGGAGCGGTCACGATGCGCGCAAAGTTCCGGCCGGCCCCGCCAACATGCTGCTCGCGCAGCACGGTCAGTTTCTGCGCGTAGGCCAACGGGTCAGCCGCCGATCTGCCGGCCGGCCGCTGACCGCCTGAAGCTGTCCCCCAGGCTGCGCGTCAGTTCGAGGAAGCGCGTGCCGTAGCTGGTGGACGGCTCAATCTGGTGCCCCTCCAGCCATTCGTTGAACGATGTGACCATCACCCAGTCTGGCCGCGAGGCGATGGCCCCCTGAAAGGTCCGCTCGTAGTATGCCCCGCCAGCCCGATCCACCACGAACGTACTGCTGCGGCCGGGGATACTTCTGTCGTCGTAGCCCGGCATGGCCGTGGCGATCCAACGCTTCGCCGCGCCGTTCGCGCCGTTGTACGCGCGTACCCGGCCGCCGTAGCTGTTGAGTTGGCCGGCTGGGTCGCCGGCCCAGGCGATGGAGTAGGGGAAGAGGCCGTCGAACACGTCGAGGACGGAGACGTCCTCGCCCTCGGCAATCCAGAGCGCTTGCCGGCCAGGGTCCACCTCGTCGAGGATGGCGCGCCAGGCGGCAACCGCAGCCGCGCCGCGCTGATTCACCCGCGCGCCGTTGGTCCCGAACACGGCAGCCGGCCGCCAGACGAAGATGACCGGGCGGCCGTCCACCCGCACGTACGCCGGGTGGGTCGCGTGGTTCGCCAGTGCGTGCTTCAGGCCGTCCACCAGCGCGCCCCGGCTGGGGAAGAAGTCGCCGCTGTCCGTCTCCACCAGGATCGCCACCTTCAGGTCGGTCGGCTGGGCCACGTCGAGCAGCGTCTTCAGGTTGTTCTCGGTCGGGTTGTTGTCGCGCGGGCCGAACCACGCCGACACCAGCACGTCAAGGCGGGCGTCCTTCGCCCAGCCGACGTGCCGCTCGATGGTCTCGCGGTGCCACGATGCGTACGGCACCAGCGGCTGATCGGCCGTCATGCCGCTCTCCCAGGTGCCTTCGTCGTACCAGGGGTAGTAGAGCGCCAGCACCAGCGGCTGGCTGGCTCCGAACGGAGCGGCGGCGGCCCTGACGATGGGGGCCGGGCGTCCCGTGGCGGCGACCACCAGGGTGGACGCGGCGAAACTGAGCATCGTGGCAAGAGCCTGGCGGCGACGCATCGGCACTCCGGGCAGCGAGGGTAGGGCAGCTACAGAACGAGCGGCCCCACGATGCGGTGACGGCGGGTGCAGTCCAGCATCTTGCCAGACCGGATCGCCGGGACGTAACCCCTCACCCCAGACCCCTCTCCCGTGCGCGAGAGATGGGAGACTACAGGCAGTGACTCCCCCTC
>JBBQBU010000128.1:0-12591 GCA_038318015.1 Chloroflexota bacterium
CTGGCTGGCAAGTACGGCGTGTCCGGCGCGCAGCCGGCCGATGTGTTGGCGAACGTCATTGAGCGCGTGGTGGAACTCGAGAGCCAGGTTGACCGCGAACTCATCAGCGTTGGCGCGGGCGTCGAGGGCGGTGCTGCCTGCTCGGTTGACGACCCGGACCAATGCTCGTAGCAGCAGCGGCCCCGGGGCGCGCATGTTCCCGTGTCCATGGCGAATATGCATGACGTTGGCACCATCCGCCCACCATCCCATCACGAATATCGCAGCCGGGCCGTTATGCGTCTACCTCGACGTGCGCTCTCCTGGGGGTGCCTCGTTCGCTGGCTGGGCGACCCTGAGGGCCACCAACCAGCGAGGTCCGGCCAGGAACCGAGGGTCGGCAACGAGGTATGGGTCGCCTGCGGCGGCCGATGGTCGCGCCAACGCAGGTCACTGGCGCGGGGAGCCTGAGCGTGCAGCCTGAGCACTCCCTGGTCGAAATCGTCACGGAAATTGACCCGGCGCAGCGCCTGCAGCGCATCCTGATGGCGGCTCGCGCCGGAACCGGGGCCGCGGGCGTGGCACTGACGCAGATTGATCGGTCGTCGGGCGGGCTGGTCATGCAGGCCGCCGTCGGGACGCCGCCGCCGGGCGCTGCCGCTGCAACGGACACCCTGAAGCAGCGGGTGGCGGCAGCATGCCGGCAGGTCCGGCATGCCCCCGGCGATAGCGACGGCGCAGCGTTCGCCAGTCCGTGGGTTGGTGCGCCCATCTCCGACGAGTCCGGCGTGATCGCCGTACTGTCAGCGTACCGCGCCACCGCCGAGCCGTTCACTGCCGAGGACGAGACGTCGCTGCTGGTGCTGGCCGGGCTGGCGGGCGGCGCGCTCCGTGAGCAGGCGGCTCGCGCCCGACTTCGCGCGGTGGAGCACCTGCTCACAGACGCCGACGCTGCCGCCCCCGACGTGGCCGCCCCCATGGAAAGCGGCTCAGCGGCCGCTCTCGACGCACCCGACGCCCGCCTCGCCATAGTCGAAGGCATCGAAGACGGCCTGATGATGTTCGATGCTGATGATCGGCTGGTCCTCTGGAATCAACGGCTGGTGTCGCTGGTGCCGGCCCTTGCCCCAATCATGCGGGCCGGCCTGCCGTTCAGGACCGTCGTGCAGGCTAGTGCCGCCATCGGTAGCTACGGTGCGTTGCACGGTACCGTCGAGGAGATCGCGGCCCGGCGACTCTCCCCCGACTTCCCGCGCGAGACGCCGTATGAGCTGCATTTCGACGACCGCCGCGTGCTTGCGAAGGAGATCCGAACTGCTGATGGCGGCCGGTTGCTGGTGATGACCGACGTGACCGACCTGCGCCGCACCGACGCGGCCCTCCAGGTCAGCGAGCAGCATTACCGGCTGCTCGTGGACGGCGTGGACGACATCATCTATCAGACAGACCGACGGGGCCTCTTTACCTACCTGAACCCACGCGTCACCGCCACCCTGGGCTGGCGCGCTGACCAGCTCATCGGCCAGCCGTATACCCACCTCATCGTGCCCGCTGCGCGCCCGGCCGCGCGCCGGTACTACGTCCGGCAGTTTGCCCGGCGCATCCCGAGCAGCTACTACGAGTTCCCGGCCCAGACACCGGACGGCCGAGTCGTGTGGGTGGGCCAACAGGTGCGGCTGCTGGAGCACGACGGCCAGGTCACCGGGGCCATCGGCGTGGCCCGCGACATCACGGCGCGCAAGCAAGCCGAGGAAGACGAACACAACCGCCGGCAGATTGTCGAAGGGATCGCCCGGAACGCCCCCCTGAACGACATCCTGGGGCAGTTGGCGGCGCTCTTCGAGCGACGTGCGCCGGACTGGCGTTGCGCCATCTTCGTCAGCCGGCCGCCGCGCTTGCAGGTCGGGGCCGCCCCGCACTGGCCGACGCAACTCATTGACGTGCTGGCGGACTGCATGGGTGAGACGGACGCCGACGCGAACCTGATGGCGTGCGGCTACAACCTTGACCACTGCCTCAGTGCGGCGCTCACCCAGGCCGAACTCACTGGCTGGTCTGTGTACTCGACGACGATTCGGGGCGCGGACGAGGCTGTCATTGGCTTCTGGGGCATCATCGCGCAAGAGCACGGCGACGGGCAGCAGCCGGCCGACGTGCGAGACATCCTGCCAGAACTGGTGCACCTCGCGGCTGTCGCGATTGAGCACGCCCGTCTCACCGAACGGCTTGAGGTCCGGGCCACCCGTGCCCGCACGCTCAACCATCTGAGCCAGATGATCTCGGCCTCCCTTGATTTGCAAACGGTCCTTGCTGAGATCGCGCGGGCTGCCGTGACGCTGCTCGGCGCGCCCATCGGTCGCTTCTGGATGGTGGACGAGCCAGACGATTCGATCTGGTTGGCGGCCAATATCTCAGAGATTCCCGGCCTGACCCACGGACCGACCCGGTTGCGAATCTCGGAACTGCGCGGCATTCTGGGCACCGTCGTGCGTGAGCGAACGCTCACCGTCATCGACGACGCCGCCACGGACTTGCGTGTCGTCGATGCAAACTGGTGGAACACCTACGGCTTGCGTTCGTTCTTGGGGCAGCCGGTCATGCTGGACGGAAAGTTGCTGGCGGTGCTGGTATTGTGGGGCCGTCAGCCGTTCCTCCTGGATGCCGAAGACACCGCGCTGCTTGACAGTTTTGTCGCCCATGCTGCCGTCTCCATCCGGAACGCCCAGCTCTATCAGGCGACGGACCTGCAACGGCAGCACCTCCAGTCACAGGTGGAAGTGTCGCGCCGGCTGTCGCGCGGTCTGGACCTGAACGAGGTGTTGGACGCCATCACCGAAGCTGCCGCGAGCATGTTCGGCGGAGAGGCTGGCCTGCGTCTGTTCGACGGCGACGAATTGGTGCGTGCTAGCGTGTCACGCGGGGCGCGGCAGCGCCCATCCAGGCAGCGGATCACGACCGTGGGCGGCCTGATCGGCGAAGTGCTGCGAACGGGCCGGCCCATCTCAACCTCGGACGTGACGACCGACCCGCGTGTCCCGACCGAGTACAACACGCACCTTTGGCAGAACCCGCTAACAGCCGTGCTGATCGCGCCGGTGCAGCACGAAGGGCGCGTGCTAGGGACGCTGCACATCTACCGAGAACGCGGCTACGCCTGGAGCCAGGACGCCCTGAATCTGGCGGCCAGCCTGGCCGAGCAGGCGGCCACGGCGCTGGCGAACGCCACCCGTTACGCCAGCCTGCAAGAGAGCCTGGAGCGCGCCCGGATTCCGGCCCGTGTCAATCGGCTGCTCTCTGAAGCGCTCGACCTGGAAGACCTGCTACGCGAGATCGCCACGGCGGCCGTCAAGATCAGCGGGGCCGTCGTGGCCACCGTCTGGCTGAACGACGAACAGGCCCGGGCGCTGACGATTGCCGCGTTCTCTGATGAGAGCATGGGGAAGGAGCAGGAGTTTCGGCGGGCGTCGTACGGCGAGGGCGCTGCCGGCTGGGTCGCGCAGCATCGGACCGTGCTGCACACGGACGACATTTTTGCTGACGGGCGAACACGCGGTCTGGCATGGTGGCAAGCCTATAGCCTGCGCAGTTCCTACACCGCCCCGATCTTTGATGGAGCGTCCGTGGTGGGGGTCCTCTCCATCAACGGCCGCGACCCCATCCGCCTCACCGACGACACTCTTGACCTGCTCAGCGGCCTGCTGGCCCAGTCTGCCGCCGCGATCCGGAACGCCGCGCTGTACCGCGAGGTCGCCCTCACCAATCGCCAGCTTGAGCAAGAGGTTCGGCGGAACGAGTTGCTGCTGAACTCGGTCGCGGACGGCGTGTTCGGGGTGGACGACCAGGGCCGCCTCACGTTCATCAACCCGGCCGCCAGCCGGATGCTCGGGTACAGCGCCGCCGACGTGCTGGGGCAGGACGCCCACGACCGTCTGCACCATGCCACATCCGATGGCGTCGAGCAGTGCCCCGCCGCCGTGGCCCTACGAGAAGGCCAGGAGTACCGCAGCTCCGATGATGGGCTGTGGCGGCGCGACGGCCGGCGCGTCCCGGTCGATCTCGTGGTCACGCCGCTGCAACAAGGCGGCAATACCCTCGGCGCGGTCGTCACCTTCCGTGATCTCAGCCGCCAGCAGGAGGCCGAGCGGCAACGGCGCGCCCTGGCCCAGAACGAGAAGCTGCGCGCTCTCGGGCAACTTGCCAGCGGCGTGGCCCACGACCTAAACCAGTCGCTCGGGCTGGTTGTCGGGCACAGTGAACTGGCCCTTGATGCGGCCGGTCAGGCTGACACCGTGTCGCCGGCCCTCCGCGAGTCCCTTGAGACGATCATGCAAGGTGCCCTGGATGGCGCGCAGACGGTGAGGCGCCTCCAGACGTTCGTGCGCGGGCAGCCCGAGGGCGACGCCGAGCGCGTGGCCGTCGCCGCGCTGTTGACCGACGTGGTGCGGCTGACCGCCCCGCGTTGGCGTGACGCTGCCCAGGCGGTTGGGGCACCCGTCAGCGTCTCCGTCAAGGTGTCGCTCAACGGCGACGACGACATCCTGGGGTGGGCGGCCAGCTTGCGCGAAGCCCTGACGAATCTGGTCTTCAACGCCATCGACGCGCTGCCACGCGGCGGAACCCTGCAACTGGTGGCCCGTGACGCCGACGAACACGTCATCATCGAAGTCGTCGATTCCGGCACCGGCATGACGCCCGAGGTCGCAGCGCGCGTCTTCGAGCCGTTCTTCACAACGAAGGGCGAGCGCGGCACCGGCCTCGGCCTGGCGATGGTCTTCGGCATCGTCGAGCGCCACGGCGGGCGCATTGAGGTCGATTCGGCCCCCGGTCGCGGCACCACGGTCCGCTTGAGCCTGCCACGTGCGCCGCGCCATGCCGTCCACCGGCCAACCGCGCGCATTGACGCCGCCACGCGCTCGCGATCCATCCTGATCGTCGATGACGAAGCGGCGCTGCGGCGGATGATGACCCAGATGCTGCAACTGGACGGGCACACCGTCGCCGCCGCCGCCACGGCAGCCGAGGCCGTGGCGATGCTGGAAGAGCAGCGCTTCGACGTGGTGCTGTCTGACCACGGCCTGGGGCTGGGCATGAACGGCCTGGAGTTGGCGACACTCGTCAAGGAGCGATGGGCAGGCACCCGCTTCATCCTGGTGACGGGCTGGGGCGGCAGCATCGACCCGGCCGAAGTCGCAGCGCTTGGCGTCGAAGCGATCATCAGCAAGCCGTACCGCGCCCCCGAGCTACGCCAGCGGATCAACGCCCTGCCGTAACCCCGCGCCAGCCTGCGAGACGGCCGCCCCGCCGCTGCCGCCAAGAGCACGCAACGACGCTACGGCTAGTCGTCAGCAGCGGCCATTGTCAGTACCACTGTGCTTCCATCGCCAACCGCAACGTCAGCCAGCAGGCGCGTCCCCCACGCCAGCCGGCCGGCCACCACCGTCCGGCTGATCGGCTCTGCCAGCAGGCGCGACACCTGCCGGGCGAGTTCGCGGGCGGCACCTGGGCTGGCCGAGGCCTCCTGAGCCAGCAGCCGCAGCACCGCTTCCGTCACGGCCAATTCCACGCCGTGCTGCGCCAACAGCCGCTCCGCAAGCGCCGCCACCCGCAGCCGCGCGATCTCCAGGAGGTCAACCACGCCGAGTGAGCGGAACACGACGATCTCGTCAATGTGGTTCAGCAGTTCCGGTCGGAAGAAGGTCCGCAGTTCGGCCAGCAGTGCCGTGCGATCCCGGCCAGTCGTTGCGGCCGGGGCGGCACCGCTGCCGGCTCCATTTCCTGCCACCGCCGCGCCCGCCCCGAAACCGACCGCCCGCCGGGCAGCACCGTCCGGCAGCAGGTTCGACGTGAGCACGAACGTCGCGTGGCAACCATCAACTAGCCGTCCCTTCCCGTCCGTCACGCGGCCGGCGTCAAACAGGTTCAGAAACACGTCGAACACGGCCGGGTGCGCCTTCTCGACCTCGTCCAGTAGCACCACCGCGTAGGGCATCCGGCGCAACGGCCCCGTCAACTGTCCTTCCTCGTCGTGCCCCTCGTAACCGGGCGGCGCGCCGAGCAGTCGTGCCGTGTGGTGCTTCTCGCCGTACTCCCCCAGGTCCAGGCGGATCAGGCGGTCCGGCCCGCCACCAGTCAATTCGGCCAGCGCGCGGGCAAGCTCAGTCTTGCCCACGCCGCTCGGCCCCAGGAACAGGAACACGCCGGCCGGGCGGTCAGGCTCCGCCAGGCCGGCCCGCGCCAGCCGCACCCGCTGGGCCACCGCCGCAACAGCCGCCGGCTGCCCAACGACCCGGCTGTTCAACCGTGCCTCCAGGTCAGCCAGCGCCTCGGCCTCGGCCGCACCAACCTGCCCCAGCGGGACGCCGGTCCAGGCCGCCACCACCGCCGCCACCGTTTGCTCCGTCACGGCTGGCACACGCGGCTCGTCCGCACACGCCGCCCCGTCCCCTCTGTCGGCTCCGGTCAGCCCGCCGGTCGCCGGCGCACCGAGCCTGGGCGTTGCCGATCGCGCGCAGGCTTCGTCCAGCGCATCCACGGCCTTGTCGGGCAGCCGTCGCTCGGTCACATAGCGGACCGTCAGCGCCACGGCAGCTTCAAGCGCCGCCGCCGTGATCGTGACGCCGTGATGGCGCTCCAGGTCGGCAGCCAGGCCGCGCAGCATCGCCACCGCGCCGGCAGCAGACGGCTCGTGGACCAGGACCGGCTGGAATCGGCGTTCAAGTGCCGGGTCCGGCGCGATGTGACGCTGATACTCGTCGGTGGTCGTCGCACCAATACAGGCGATCTCGCCGCGCGCCAGGGCTGGCTTCAGCATGTTGGCGGCATCAAGCGCGCCGCTGGTCGCGCCCGCCCCCACAATGGTGTGGATCTCATCCAGGAACAGGATCAGGTCCGGGCGTTCTCGGAGCGCCGCCAGGATCTCGCCTAACCGCTCCTCGAACTCGCCGCGATAGCTGGTGCCGGCCAGCACGCCGGCGAGATTCAGGGCGACGATGCGGCGGCCGGCGAGCAGACCGCCGGCCGCAATCTGCTGCGCCAACCCTTCGACGATGGCCGTCTTCCCGACGCCAGCCTCGCCAACCAGCACCGGGCAGTTCTTGGTGCGCCGGCGCAGCGCCCGCACCAGTTGGAGCAACTCCGTGTCACGCCCCACGACGGGCTGGAGCGCGCCGGCCTCAGCCTGCGCGGTCAGGTCGCGGCCAAAGCGCAGCAGGACCGGCGGTACGCTCGCAGTCGGCTTCCGGGTAGCGGCGCGCCTGGTCGGCGTGTCAGGCGGAGCCGGCGCGGATACGGTTGGCATCGGCGCGGCAGTTTGTGGCCCTGGTGGCTCAAACGAACTGGCTGGCGCGGGCGCGCCTTCTATTAGCGCAGCCGGTGCGGCCAGCGCCTCCGCCTGCCGGCGAATGGCCCGCTGCAGCGGTGGGCGCAAGCGCACCAGTCGGTCGGGCCAGCCGGCACCCGTTTCGGCCTGACGGTGCGGCTCCTGCCCCGCCAGGGCTGCCACCGGCACCATCTCATCGAGGGTTGCCGCCAGCAGATGCAGCACGTCGCACACAGCCAGTCCCTGCTGCCCTACCAGCAAGACCGCTTGCTGAAACAGCCGGCGGCAAGCGGCGTCACGACGGACCGGTGCCCCGGCGACGGCGCTACCGGCCGGCAACCGACGGCGAACCTCCCGACGCAGCGTGGCGGCATCCAGGCGGGCAGCCCGCAAGACCGGCGTCAGCGCCGCACAGGCCGCCGCAGCCGCCGCCCGCTCGGCCGGCGCTGCCCCGGCCGCCGGTCCAACGAGTTTCTCCAGGCCTAATATGCCCATGAGGATGTGCGCCGGGCTGAGGCTCACGCTCCGCGCGCGCTGCGCCTCAAGGACGGCCAGCCGCCAAGCCAGGTCGGCTGCCAGCGACAGCGTCCGGTCGGGAGCGGTATCGAACGTGTCCACGCTGCCCCACCCCACACTTGGGCTACACGGTGCGCTGGCTGCCGACGTGCCCCAGCCGGATCATCCGCGCGACGCTCTTGACCGCGTCCTGCAACCAGTACAGCAAGGATAGCCGGACGGCAGTGCCCATGCACGGCACAGGATATATCGTCCTGTGCGCCGCCCGGCCACGAAAACGGCGGGCAGGAAAAAGGTCGGGAGTGGGGCTCCCGACCTTTAGAGAGAGGGGATGCACCGCATTGGCGAGACGCGGTGCTGTGGGACACCAGGGGAACGCAATCCCGAGACGGGTGGGGACGGTTATTCGCGTCGATGTTCAGAGATTGTGCGAACTGCCCGCACCACCAGCCACGTGCGGACACCAGTACGGCAGCGGAGCCTGCGCCCCGATCACCAACCGCCATCTACCCGGAACCCGCCACCTGTCATCCGACCCGCTATCCTCTGCCGAAGCACTCGCCGCGTGGTCGGCGTTCGGGCTGGCCGTCGTGGCCCTGGCGACGGCGATCTTCTCGAACGTCATCAACAACCTGCCGATGGCACTCATCGCGGCGGCGACGCTGGTCCAACTGGAGCCGGCTGCGGCCCAGTAGCTTGCCATCGGTGCCATCATCGGCAGTGACAAACCTGACGACAGCCGGCTTGTTCGTGACGCTGCTCTGGCTGATGCTGCTACGCCGGCTCGGCGTGGACACCTCGGCGCGGTCGTGAGCGCGCGCCGGGTTCCTCGTGACTGTGCCGGACTGGCGGCGACCATCTTCGCCCTGATGTTGAAAGTCTGATACTTTCACAAGGCGATCATCAGTGCCCAGGACGATGCACTCCCCATTCCGAGTGAGCGGCGCAACCATCGTCAGCGGGGGGCCGGAACGGGCGTCGTGGCTGCCGGCTCCGGCTCGGTTGACCTATCCGACGTCGCTGCCCCTGAGTCGGTCTCGGGCCGTTCATCTCGTCCGCCGGCTGCCGCGCGCGTCTCGGGCGTGCCCTGCTGGGTGCCGCCGGCGTACGGCCCGTGCTCCACTTGCGTCACCCGCGAGTTCAGGCTGTCGCCTAGCTTCGGGTAGCCGTGCTCCTGCAAGACGGCCTCCTCGGCAGGGTCCGGCCCGCCGAAGTCCATGGCCTGCTGCTGCTGGTCCGGCGAATCGGCATTCACCTCAACGCTGTCGGGCGTTACGCCAGCGCGGGACTGGTCCGGATCTCGCGTGGCCTGCTGGTAGCGCAGGCCGCCGCCAGTCTCGTGCTGCTCGTGGTCCAGGTGGGTTTCGTGCTCGGTTTCATGCTGTGGCTGACGTTCTGGCACGGTCAAGCCTCCTTCGTTGCAAGCCTTGAGGGCGGCTATACTGGCCGCCCTGAAGGCTGCTAGGGGCAGGATGCGTGCCCTGCCGGTCGCTATCGCATCCGTCCGGGATTGCGCCGAGGTCTGCCGCGTCGAACGACTAGCGGCGCGTACCAGCGCTAGCTGGCGGCGTGGACGACCACTCGCGCATCGCCTGCTGCCCCGGCCGGTCCACGTGCACCTTGTCGTCAACCGTCGTCACCCAGGTCAGCGGAATCCAGTGGTGCTGGCCCTGGTCGTCCTTCGTGAGCTTAATCGAGTCACCGTCAAGGTGGTCAACGGTTGCAAACTGGCCGTTGTTCGAGCAGACCACGGGCATGTGCTCGCGAATCTGATCCTTGTTCGCCATGATGTTCTCCTCCGATGCTGGATGTGAGAGCCAGTCTCTGCTTCCCGGTCAACACCTGTCCCCTGGGGCATCGATCTGGCATTCTGCTGCCGGCTCTCACCGGGTTGTGGCGGCAAGGGGCGTGCCGGCCCGGTACCATCACGGTCAGGGACCAGCGTCACGGTTGCCGTGCGGCCTGGCTACCGCCCCAGGCTATCCAGTCTCAGCACACGTCGGCTATCGACCTGTCACAAGGAGTACCCACACATGGAACGTTGCACCGGTCACGCGGCGAGGACCGCCCTGCGTGGTGCCCTGGCTGGGGGCGCTGCAACCGTCGCGATGAGCGGCGTGATCGCCATTGGGCGGACGCTGGGCCTGTTTCGGACATCGCCGCCGCAGGAGATCACGGCGGCAGCGACCCAGGAGGCGACGGGCTGGCCGCCGGCCGCGACGACGGCATTCCGGGCGGGCGGGCTCAGCGCGCACCTGCTGTACGGCATGGCCTGTGGGTCGCTGTTCTCAGGGCTACGCCAGTGCGGGCCGCGCCTGCCCCGCCAGCCGCTCGGCCTGGGTTTCGGGCTGCTGGTCTGGGGTGCCAGCTACCTGGGCTTGATGCCGGCCTTGCGCCTCTACCCCTGGCCGAACCAGGACACGCCCGGCCGCGTCGCCACGATGATCCTGGCGCATCTGGTGTTCGGTGCCAGTCTGGCAGAGGTTGACAGGCGGCTGGCCCTTCGCCGCTGACACGCGGACCTGATTTGGCCCCGACCCGAACTCGCGCCCGACCCCTCGTGGGCATGTGGTGTGCAACGTGGGTGGTAGCGGAAACTGCCTGTCAGGAGGCACGACCAGTATCTGCTCAATCCGGCAGGGTGGCGGGTCACAAGGAGTCGCGAAGATGCACACTGAGCGAGCGAAGACTGCGCGAATCTGACGAAATGGGATGTCCAGAGGGTCTGAACGGTCGGTAAAGCGGTCCAACCTGACCCGCACCGGAAAGTTCTACCCTGCCGGATTGAGCAGATACGCACGACCATGCCCGCCAAGAAGAAGGCTGATGCACCTGAGCATGTGCGCGGCGTGGGCGCGAAAGAGCAGCGGATGTACGAGCACATCGTCGAAGAGGCGAAGGACGACGGCCGCTACGGCAAGCGCACCGAAGCGGTTGCCGCGCGCACGGTCCACAAGCACCACCGCGACGAACACCACAAGACGGGCCGGTAGCCCCGTCTCACTGACTTGCGGCCTCTCCGCATCTGACCGCATCAGGGGAAGCCTACCAGGTGCGCTGCGGCCCCCGGCGGCCGGCGTTGGGGCGAATATCCTCCCAGCGCCGTTCGCGGACCGGCAGGCCCGCCCGCCGCCGAATCACCTGCTCGCGGACGTAGGCGGGCGTGGGGATGTACGCCGCCCCGACCCAGGCCGGACCGACGCTAGGTTCCAGCTTCTCTTCGCCCGAGAGCCACAGTTCGCTCTCGGTTTCAGGCTCGGTGTTGCCGCCCTGCCGAAGCCAGCCCGGCCGCAGCATAAACTGACCGACCAGGCGGCCCTGCCCGGCCTGCCACACCTTGCCGTCGTACTGAATCTGGTCTGTGCTCAGGACGGTTACGCCGTCCAGCTCAAACGGGTAGAGGTCGTCGCTCACTCGCTCCTCGCGGTCGCCGTGGTTCCCAGGAGTATAGGGGCGCGGCTCAGGGTTCTTGCACGTCTGGTCGCCGCATCATGGCGTGAACTCCACGGCCTGCGGTGCGCGTCTGCTACCCTGACGGCCAGCACTGTTTCTGACCAGGGGAGGACCGCACCGTGGCGAAGCCAGCCCGCATTATTCCCATCGCCTGCCCATTTGGGGCCGGCAGCACCGTTTATGTCTACTACATCGATGCCCCCGAGCCAGCCCTGATCGACATTGGCGTGGCCGGGTCGCCCGCCGGGGCCATCGAGCCGGCGCTTGCCGCCGAGGGCATCAAGCTGTCTGACGTGAAGTGGATTCTGGCGACGCACGGCCACTGGGACCACATCGGCGGCGCACAGGACGGCAAGGACGCCATCCACGCCGCCGGGCAGATCGCCCTGCACGAGGCTGACCTGCCCTACCTGTCCGACCGGTCGTCGCATATTGCCGGCTACCAGGGCGTGCGCTTCCGCTTTCTGGACGACCCGGCTGCCTACGCCGCCCATGACGCGATGCTGCTGGAGAACCTGTCCGGCGAGATGGCTGCCGACCGCGCCCTGGTGGACGGCGACCGCATCAACCTGGGCGGCGGCGTCACCATTACCACCGTGCACACGCCCGGCCACTCGGCCGGGGCCGTCACGTTCCTGCTCGACGGTCCAGACTGGGCCTTTACCGGCGACTCGATCCAGGGCCGGGGCGCGCACGCCACCTTCCCGCTGATCGAGCATCCGACCGGCTACCGCGCCAGCGTCAAGAAGCTGCTCGACGACGTGCGCCCCAAGCGCCTGCTGATGGGCCACCAGTTCGGGGGCCTGGACGGCGTGGCGAAGAGCAACATTCTGGAGCAAGATGCCGCCAACGCCATGCTGCGGGACAGCGCCGAGTTGGCGAACCAGCTTGCCGCGCTGGCCCCAACCATCACCGCGCCGGCTGACCGCCCATACGACCCGTTCCAGTTCGCGCCGGTGGCCGAGCTGCTCGGGTTCCCGACCGACGACCCCTGGAAGTGGCCAGCGTCGGTGTTCATCACGATGGATGCGTTCTGTCGAGCGAGCAAGAGCGACTAGTGGGTCACGTCGTATTTGATTGGGGATGCGTCAATCTGGTCGGATCCTCAACTATATGGAGCGTGACCCACTAGTACAGCGTGTCTGAAGTTCCCCGACAGTTAAATTCTCCCTCCCCACCCCACCATGGAGCCTCTCAGCTACGCCGTCTCTCCACGGCCCCCTGCCCCCTCGCCCGGTACGCGGGCGAGGGGGAACCACTGTCCAGAGCCTCCCCTCGCCCACGCATGACGCGGGGAGGCGGCGTAGCCGAGGGGCCCCGCCGTT
>JBBQBU010000129.1:0-12534 GCA_038318015.1 Chloroflexota bacterium
CGACCTGATCGGCGGCATCCAGTCGGTGACGCTAGGCGACGAGGAGGCCCGACGACGCGGCACGCAGAAGTCGGTACTTGAGCGGAAGGCTCCGCCGACGTTTGACGTGATCGTCGAAATCCAGAACTGGAACCGCGTGGCAGTGCACGAGAATGTCACCGAGGTGGTGGACGCGATCCTGCGCGGGCACGCCCGGCCGGCGACGATTCGGTACCGCGATGACAAGGGCGATGTCCAGATCGAAAAGCCGCCAGCGCGGCGGACCGGCCCGCCGCATCTGACTGTCGCTGACGACGGCCCGCCACCACCGACGCCGTTTGGGCGGGGTCGGCTGGCAGACCGAAACCGGGAGCGCGACGCTGCTGGACCGCGTATCGGGCGCGATCTCGCCGCTCGTGAGTCTCGAGATCCAGATGCGGAGCCGTCGCCTCGGCTCATGCGGGAGCCTGGGGCGGGCCTGGGTGGCGGCGTGCCGTCGTTCGGCTCGACACCTAATCCGAGCGCCGTCGTGCGGGTCTATGCCTATGGTGTCAACCGTTCGCGGACCGAGCAGGTGATCCGCGCGATGCAGTTGCCCATCGTCATGACGGACGACCCGACCGACGCGGACGTGGTGCTGACCCTCAAGAATTACTACCGGCGTAAGCCGCAGCCCCTTCGTGATGCGGAAGCTAACAGCACGCCGATTTACGTGCTACGCGGCAACGGCGGCGGACACATTGAAGAGGGGTTGACCCGCATCGTGCAGATGGATCGATCGACCACATCTGCCACTACCTCGGCGCTGCAAGAGACGGAGGACGCCATCAGCAACGTGCTGGAGCAGTCCCACCCGATTGAGTTGTCGCCGCAGACTTCGTACATTCGGCGGCTTCAGCATCAGCTAGCCGAGCGGTACAACCTCGGTTCCCGCAGCCTCGGGCGCGAGCCGTACCGGCGGGTGCAGATCTTTCCGCGCGAGTCCACTTCGTAGGCACGTCGTGGTCAGCATGGCGGTTTTCGCGCAAGCAAGAGGGGCGGCCACCACGGCCGCCCCTCTCGGGTATCTGGAAGGATCGTCGAGACTACTTGACGGACGAGTACGCCGTCGGCCGCAGGAAGCTGTTGCGGACCCGGCTCACAATCGGGCCGCTCGCCTCGGTCTGGGCGCGCTTCTCGTTCCATTCCGGGTCGGCCTGGAACATGGCCCACTTCTCTTCGCGCTCGGCCAGGCTCTCCCAGGCGAGCAAGTAGGTCAGCTCGTTGCTGGTGCCAATGTCAGCCGTCCAGAAGCCGGCCTGCCGAATGCCCAGGCGATCAAATATCTTCAGCGTGATCGTCTCGAATCGCTTGTGCAGGTCGGGCAGCCGTCCTGGGATCGTCTCGTAGATGCGTAGCTCGTAGATCATCGGTGTCCTCCTTGCCCTCGTTGGCAGTCGCCCGATGATACCAAGCAGCGTCAGAACGAGGGCGCGAAAGCCCGACGCCGCGATGGCCGGGCGTATACTTTTGCGGTGAGCAGACGAGGACGCCGCGCCGACGACGAACGCGACGCGCTGGGGGTATCCCGCCCGTGACCACACCCTCCCGATTCACCGAAATCGGCCCGACGACGGGCGTGCGCGCCGGGCAGGTGCGCGGCTACGTCGTTGATGGCGTTGACATCGTCGTCGCGAACGTGGACGGCGAATTGCGCGCTTTCGCAAATCGGTGCCCGCACCAGGGCGGCCGGCTGAATCGTGCCCAGCTTGACGGCGGCGTGCTGATCTGCCCGTGGCACCAATGGCGCTTCGATGCCTTGACCGGGCGGGCATGCTGGCCGGAGGGCTACGAGCGGCTGGTCGTGTACCCGCTTACAGTCGATGATGGAAAGATCCTTGTCGCTGTTGAGTGAGGGCGAAGCCGGCGTACACGAGCCGGTCATCGCCCGCCCCGCGTCAACGGTGATTGTGCTTCGTAGCGGGCCGTCCGGCGGCATCGAGACGTTCATGGTGCACCGCGATCCGCTCAGTCGTTTTGCCGCCGACGCGTTCGTGTTCCCAGGTGGCACGGTCGATGTCGGGGACTGGGCGTCCGGAGGGGTGCCTCCCTGCACCGGCCTGACGATTGCGGAGGCGCACCGGCGACTCGGGGAGCGCGGCGGCGACGTGCCCGACGACGCCGGCTTGAGTCTGGCATTGTACGTCGCGGCCGTCCGCGAGTTGTACGAGGAGGCCGGCATCATGCTGGCGCGCCCGCTGGCTGGTCCGTGCGGCGCCCATCTGAGCGCCGAGACGTGCGCCCAGCTCGCGACGCTGCGGCCGGCGCTCCAGCGCGGGGAACGCACGTTGTCGAGTGTGGCCGAACACCTTAGCTTCGATCTCGTGCCCGAGGAACTGGTCTACTTCTCGCACTGGATCACACCAGAAGCCTCGCCCCGCCGCTACGACACGCGCTTCTTCGTGGTCGAGGACCGGCTGGGGCAGACGGCGTCGCACTGTGGCATTGAGACGGTGGACGGGCAGTGGTTCGCGCCCGCTGATGCCTTGCGCCGCGCCGAGGCTGGCGAGATCACACTGGTGGCCGTGACAGTCGAACATCTGCGGGTACTGGCCCAGCACACCACCGTCGCATCGGCGCTGGCGTTCGCTCGACAGAAACCAATCCGGACGGTGCTTGCCCGGCGCGACCGCCAGCGCTGGGACCTGGGGAGCGGACTGACGTGGTAGCGCAACCTGAGGGCCGCACCATCACGCATCGATCAACGGGGAGCGACCGATGTCTCGGTACTGGAGTGATGCACGATGACGCCCGGTGAGTGCGAACGGCTGTCTCCGCTAGTGGCGCGTGTCCTCGCGCCGAACCCGTCGCCCATGACGCTGACCGGCACCAACACGTACTTGATCGGGCAGGCTGAGGTGGCGGTGGTCGATCCCGGCCCGGACCTGCCGGAGCATGTTGAGGCGATCATCGACGGGCTGCGGGCGCTGGGGAAGCCGGCCATCGCCCTGGTGACGCACCACCATGACGACCATCTGCCGGCCGCGCGCCGCCTGCGTGAACGGCTCGGCGTGCCGATTGCCGGTCATGCCAACCTGCCCAGCGTTGACCGCCCGCTTGAGCATGACGCCGTGCTGCGGCTTGACGGTGCGACGATTCGCGCGCTGCATACGCCGGGCCACACCTGGGACCATGTCTGCTATCTGCTGGAGGAAGAGCGGGCTATCTTCACCGGTGATCTGGTGGCCGGCGCGGGCAGCCTGGTCGTCGGGCCGGGGCGCGGCGAGCTTGCTGCGTCGTTGCGCTCGCTGGCGTTGTTGGCCGACCTGGAGCCGACAACACTGTACCCGGGGCACGGCCCAATGGTCGCGCAGGCCGTCCCGAAGCTGCGCGAGTACATCGGGCACCGCGAGGAGCGCGAGCGGCAGGTGATCGCGGCGCTGGCGGCGGGTACGGACATGATCGAGTTGATGGTTGCCGTGATCTACCCTGATCTTGCACCGGCGCTGCATGGGCACGCTGGCCGCAACGTGCAGGCGCACCTTCTGAAACTGGAGGACGAGGGCCGCGCAAAGGCGGATGGTGCCCGCTGGCGTCTCACCGGCGAGGCTGGGTGAGCGTGCCGTGACGCTGGCACTGCTGCATGAAGGCGGCTGGGACGAGGTCATCATGGTGGCTGTCGGCCTGGGCGTCGCCTACCTCGTCATCATGTGGAGCGGCCGGCGCAAGACGGACGACGACGATGAGTACGACGATGCTGATGAAGACGGGGCGGACGCACTCGACGACGGCGAGTTGCCACGTACTACTGCGCCGCCCGTCCGCGACGCTGCACGCGATCAGACACCGCGCCCCCCGACTTGAGAACCCACCCCAAGATGGCCGGTCCGCCCCCACGCCGACGCTGCTCCATTCGCTACAATATGCCCATGCCGAAGTGGCGGAATGGCAGACGCGACGGTCTCAAACACCGTTGAGGTAACACTCATGGGGGTTCGAGTCCCCCCTTCGGCACCAACAGGCCACCTGACCAGATTGGTCAGGTGGTTTTTCGTGTGCCGAAGTCTGGCGCGGCCACCAGTCGCCTTACACGCTCGGGGCAGTGGGTCCAAACTGCGAATTGTCTGGCGTCGTCCAGGCGTCAAGCGCATCGTGGCAGGCACCGCAAATACCTGTCTCAGAGAACAGGCGAAAGAATCGGCCGGCACTAGAAACGGTGGCCGATGATCGGCAAAGCAGGCAGCAGGTCGGTCGGAGAGCTTCACGGTGCCCTTGATAGATATGGGCCGCTGGCGTCGTCATCGTCCACCCCTGGAGCCGGTAACTGTGCTCCATACAGAACAACGTTGGGGCGACGCGCGAAGGGCTGAATGCCCCGAATTTCCGCACCCTCCCCGCCCCTGACACTTACCTTTTTCTCAGTGTCCGCCGAAAACACTACCGGCAGGTACTCGGGGCGGCGACATCCGTGGCACTGAATCCGCAAAGAGAACTCCATGGTAAGCGCCGGTGGCCGACTGAGTGGCGGCGTGGTGATGCGCTACGGTCGTCGGACGAGCACACCACCACGGATGGCGTATCATTGTGAGAGGTCCGGCGAATTTGATTCTGAGCAGAGTTCACCTATCAGTGTGCGGCGGCAATCCTGCATTCGAGGCATCCCTATCGGGCACCAGATGGCTCGCGCAACCTCACCAGCGCTACCCAGTTCGACAGGGCGCCTATCGCCGCGATTCCTGGGCCACTGGCGGACCTCGTGAGGCATAGCGCGGCGGCCGGCGACGCCCATCGGCGAGATGACGCAGTAGATGCAGCCGACGCCGCCTATGACGTGCAAGCTGACGTGCAGGCTGACGTGTCCCCTGATGGGGACGCCGAGTACGACGCGCGCCCCCCAGCCGGCCAGGCGCAGAAGACGGTCCTCGTGGTCGAAGACGATGAGGCCGTGAGCAGCCTGCTGGTTGCCTTACTCGAAGACCGAGGCTACGTCGCGATACCCGCGCTTGACGGTCGCAGAGCTATCGAGCTGGCGCGCGAACATCAGCCCGACCTGATCACCCTTGACCTGGCGCTGCCGGGCACGGACGGGCACGAAGTCCTTCAGAACCTCAAGACGCATCCGACGACGCGCGACATTCCGGTGGTCGTCATCTCGGCGTTCACACAGATTCTGCCGGCCGGCGAGCGCAAGAAGCTGGCGTACCTGCTCGGCAAGCCGTTCGACGTGACCGAAGTGCTGGAGATCGTGCAGGCGACGGTGGGCAACCCGTACTTGTAGGTCCGTCGTGGTCGCTCGTTGCTTGTGCAGGCTGTGCTGGGCGGCTGTCGCCACAGACCCCCGGGCGCTACTGGATGCGCCCGGCAGCCTCGCCCGCCTCACCTTGAGCCGGCACGCCCGGCCCCAGGACCGGCATCGCTGCTGTCAGTGACTGCTGCTCGAAGAAGTCGTAGATCGTCTTCGAAAGGTCACGGATGTAGCTGGGTGAGCCGCGCGGGTCCACGTCCTGGGTCATCACCACGACGACGTACTGGAACTTCGGGGAGAAGACCAGGCCGGCTTCGTGCCGGGCCCCCGGAATCTCGCCCCACTTGTGCGCCACTTTGACGTTCCACGGCAGCGACTCACCAAGCAGATCGCTGGCCTGCTTCTGACCGAGCAGCCGCAGCGCCTCGTCTGACGCCTCCTGGTCAACAAGTTGACCCGTCGCGATGGTGCCAAGCAGCTTGCCCATGTCGGCAGCACTGGTGAAGTATGGCCCACCGTTGTTGTAGGCACCCTGCGTTCGGTAGTCGAGCAGCCGCGTGCCGATGAGGCCGAGGCTTTGCATGGACTGGTTCACGTTGGCTAGCCCGGTCGCATCCAGCAGCATCATCGCCGCGATGTTGTCGCTTTCGGCAATCAGCAGCCGCAACAGTTCCCGGATCGGTATCGCTTCGCCGACGCGCCCTTGGAGGACGCCGGAGCCAGGCACCCAGTGTGCCCGCTGCACTGTCATCTTCTGGTCGGCCGCCAGGTGCCCCAGACGAATCTGGCGGACCGTCTCGACCATGATTGGCACCTTGTAGAGGCTGGCCGCCGGGAAAACGCGGCCCGCATTAATGCTGGCTTCGGAGCCGGTCGTGAGATTGCGAACGTACAGCCCGACCGTACCGTGGGCCGGCGCCTGTCGTTCCAGCAGCCCGAGCAGGCTGGCATCAAGGTACGGCCCACTCGGCACCGGCGGCGGCAGAACTGCATTGACAGGCTCGGCTTCAGTTGAGGCCGCGACAACCACCGGCGCGTGCGCCGAATCGATGGCCGTCTCGGTCAGCTTCCAGGTCGCCAGGCCGATGAACGCGCCGACGAGGACGTAGGCTACCAACGCCGCCACGACAGATCGGCTGCGGAGTGGTTTCGCACGGCCTTTGCGGTGTGCCCGCACGGCACCAGATCGGACCGCAGTCTTCGGCACGGCGGCAGGGCCACGGTCGTTGGCGGTGCGCACTCGCACCGAGCGGCGACGGGCAATACTCTGCGACACGCGGCCTCCGGGTTGGCGATCAGGGCGCGGAACTGGGCGAAAACGGGACGTGAGCGCGCCAAGCAAGGCGAGTATAGCCGTCTCACAACCTTTCGTCACGTCACGAACCGCACACACTCTGGGAACACTGGTATGACGGCCATCCCCAATCGTGTGGCTGACGTGGCGATCGTCACTGCATTTGCGGCACTGGTCAGGGGATGATGAGCTTCTGGCCGACACTCAAAGAGTTGCGGTTTTCCAGGTTGTTGATGGAGGCCAGCGCATCAACACTGGTACCGTGCTTACGGGCGATATTGCCCAGCGTGTCGCCCGGCGCGACCGTGTAATTCGGCTGGATGGTCTGAATCTCGGTGGTGATGGGACCGGTCCCGGGCTGGGCTGATGCAGGGGATGGCGACGAAGACGAGCCGCCTCCGACCGGCTGACTGCCGACAACTCGCGCGGCGGGCTGACTGCCTTCAGGCGGTAGCGCCGCGACCGTCCGGCTGGCTGTGTCCCAGACCCGCACCATGACCATGCCGATGATCATCCCCGCGCAGACCACGAGAAACGTGCCGATCATCCACTTCTGCATCGGCGACAGACCGCCGGCAACAGTCGTTGCAGCGTCCGGCTCAGTCGCCCGAGCAGGCGCAGTCGGCAGCGGCACGTCCCGGGCGGTCCACGGCTGCGGTCGGCCAGTCAACCCGCCCGCCGTAGGTCGCGGCCGGCTTCCTGCGCTGATCGGCACCACGCGCGGATGCTCGTCGTCATGATCTAGCGTCTCTTCCGCCAACCGATAGGGCCGCATACCAACCTCGGAGTGTACTCCGCTTGCCGATTGTAGCACTCTCGTAATGCCGTGATCGGCATGTCGGTGGATGATCTCCGCCGGTCAGCCGGGCTGCCTTCAGGAACGACGGCGGGCAACGAAAAGGGCCGTCCGCTGGTCGGACGGCCCCACTCTGGTATCGAATCTGCCTGTCAGAAGCTACGGCAACTCGCCGTTGCGGCGGGCGTCGCGCAGGCGGGTCAGCGCCGGCCGGTCCGTGCCGTCCGCGTTGCCGACCGCCCACCAGAGTTCTTCGCGGTCCGGTCCCCAGCGCGGGTCGGGCAGGGTCCACAAGGTCATGACGCCGATCCACGGCGACCAGTTCTCATGCGCCCAGCGGTACGCGGCGAGGAGGTATTCGGCGTGCTGGTCCGGCGAGACACGGTGCCAGGCGTACGCCGGATTGATCTCGTCGGTCGTCCAGCCAAATTCGAGCAGCCAGATCTGCTTTGCCGCGTCGCCGTTCGCTTCCATGATGTCACGCAGATCTTCGACGCGCCGGAAGGTGAACGAGCGGTGCCCACCGTAGAGCGGGCTGGCCGCCGCCTCGTCTGGGCTGATGTCGGGCGGTGCCTTGAAGCCGGGGCCGTGCGCACCAAGCACGTCGAAGTAGTCCTTTGCCCCGGCGTCGTACATCCACTGCAAGTACTGGTCGTCAGGTTGGGCGGTGTCGTCGCTCCAGCCGGTGGGCGAGAGGCCGCCGGTGATGATGATGACGGACGGATCCACGGCCTTTGCGGATTCGTACGCCGTCTTCAACAGCCGCACGTAGTCGCCAGCCTGCCCCTGGTTGATGGGCTGGCCGCCCCATTCACGGGCCAGGTTCGGCTCATTCCAGACCTCAATCGCCTGCATGGTGCCGATGGGCGAGTCGGAGCCGTAGCGCTTCACCAACTCGGTGACAAAGCGGCCGAAGTCGTCGTAGTTGTCGGGCGGGCCGTTGTGTGCGCCGTCCGCGCGTGCCCAGGTCGGCTGAAAGTCGAGGCGCGCAATCACCTTCACGCCGGACGCCGCCGATGCTCGAATGATCCGGTCGGCTTCGTCCCAGCGGAACTGTCCGCGTATCGGCTCGATCTCGCGCCACTGGAAGAGCGTCTTCTGCCAGGTGAACCCGGCGTCACGTACCCGGCCGAGATCGCGGTCGGTCGTCGTCGGGTTGCCCCAGACGAAGACGTTCATGCCGTACTCGGGGCTCTTGGCACGGTACACGGTGGACACGGGGGCGGGCGTGGGTGAGGCCGCGGGCCGCAGCGGCGACGGCGATGCCACCGGTGTTACCTGTGACGCGCGTTCGATGGCCTCCGCGAGCGGTGCCGCAGCCTGCGTGAGCGGCGGTTCAAGGGTCGCACACAAGAGTACAGCGCCTGCGATCAGAGCGGCAGCACGAGTTGCCACGGTCCGCACGGACAGCCTCCGTCGAAGATGTGGCCCGCCACGTGCGGGCCGCCAGGTTACGGTGTTCTGTCAGACATTCGCGCACCCGGAACGGGTGCGGAGCGTCATGGTAGCATTTATGTTACGCAGCCGACAGACGGTGCGGCCGTCTTCTATCGATACGACGCAATCACGGATACAGCAGTTGTGACGCGCTGCCGCCGTCATGACGTGCGGATCAGACAGGAAACGGACGAACCCCGCCCAAAAGGGCCGGGTTGCGTCGGCGAACATGCCCGACCGTCCGCCCACGATGCCGCACGGCGGTTGAGCTACGGTTGACCTGCGGCCTGCTCAGTTTCCCAGGCCGCCGCTTCGTCGGCGTCCGGCCAGCCGTGAGCGTCCAGGTCGCAGCGTTCCGGGCCGACGAAGGCAACGCCCTCGTCTTCCAACAGAGTGCGCTGAACTGACGGATGCCCGAATGCCCACCCGCCGCTCAGGTGGCCGCCAGCCCCCACAACGCGCTGGGCTGGCACGTCGTCCGGGCTGTGGCGCATCGCCCAACCAACCTGTCGGGCACCGCGCACGCGCCCGAGCAGTCGGGCGATGGTGCCGTAGGTCGTCACCCGGCCCGGCGGCACGGCCCGCACGACCGCGTACACTTCTTCAGCAAACGTCGTCACGCGCATGATAGTACGGCGGCAGCGACAGGTGCCGTGAGACATCCGCCCCGTCCAGGCGAGACGTATACGCAGGGAACCTGATGACGAATCGCGCCCCGCGCTGCTGCAATCAGACCATGAGCCGGTCCCGCCGTAACCTCCTGAGTATCGGACTGGGAGTGCTTGGCTCGGCCATGCTGTCTGGCTGCAGCACGCCGGCGCCGCCGGCACCAATTCCAGCGCCGCCGCCCGTTGTCGGGAAACCGACCGGCCCGACGTTGGTCCTCGCCACCGCCGAGCTGGTAGTCGGGCCGAACCGCTTCGCCGTTGGCATCATTGACGAGGCGAACAAGCCGATGGTGGATGCATCGGTGCGCTTCTCGTTTTTCCAACTGGCCGGGCAGGAGGGCATCAAGCGCGCCGAAGCCCCGGCCACCTTCCGCTGGGTCGATCAGCGGATGCGCGGCATCTACACCGCGCCGGTCCAGTTTGACGTGCCGGGCCGCTGGGGCGTTGAGGCCGTCGTGGAGCAGGGCGGGCGCACCCAGACGATCCGCGCGCCCTTTGAGGTGAAGGCGACCGGCAGCGCACCGATGGTCGGCAGCCCGGCCGTGCGGTCGAAGACGCTGACGGCCCGCGACGTGAAAGACGCCTCCGAGCTGTGTACAGCTGCGCCGCCGTGCGAACTGCATGCGGCCAGCCTTGACGAACTGCTCGGGAATGGCAAGCCGACGGTCATCCTGTTTGCCTCGCCGGGCTTCTGCACCAGCGCGACCTGTGCCCCACAGCTTGGCGTGCTGCTTGACGTAAAGCCGCGCCACGCCGACCGCCTGAACTTCTCACACGTCGAGATCTTCAAAGATCCGCGCAACAACGTCCTGGCCGACGCTGTGACGGAGTGGAATCTGCCGAGCGAGCCGTGGTTGTTCTTCGTGGACCGCAGCGGCGTCATCGTCGAGCGGTACGACGGCATCGCGACCGCCGAGGAGATCGAGGCCAGCATCGTGCGCCTGGCGTGAGGCAGGCCTGGCTCAGATGGCGCGGTCCTCGATGCGTGTCACGATGACGAGACCGTTCTCGTAGCGCACGGTCACAGTGACTGGCTCCGCGAGCGCCATGTGCTCGCGGAGGTGGCCGGGCGTCATGCCGATGTCGCCCTGCGCGATCATCGGGATCAGGTCGCCGGCATCCGTGCGGAGCGTCAGTGAGCCGACGAGCAGGAACGACGCCGCCTCGACCTCGACCAACAGGCCATGCAGGACAGTCGGCCGGGTGTCTCGCTGGCAGCCGAACAGGGGTAGCAGCAGCGGAATGGCGAGGCCGGCGAGCAGGGTGCGGCGGGACATGCTCGCCGGCCAGCCGCCGCGACCTATCCCCGTAGCTCCTTGATGCGCTTCGTGAGCGCGGGCACCACATTCTGGAAGTCGCCCACCACGCCGAAGCGCGCGTGCCGGAAGATGTTGGCGTCCGGATCGCGGTTGATCGCTACGATGTTGCGCGACCCTGAGCAGCCGGCGATGTGCTGCACCGCTCCCGAGATGCCAACCGTCACGTACAGGTCTGGCGAGATGGTGGTGCCGGTTAGGCCGACCTGTTGCGATGGCGGCACCCAGCCGGCATCGGTGACGGCGCGGCTGGCGCCCGTTGCCGCCCCGAGCGACCCGGCCAGCTCCTCGATCAGGGGCCAGTTGTCCGGGCTGCCAACGCCCCGCCCGCCCGAGACCACGACCTTCGCATCCTTCAGGCGCGGCCCGCTGCCGACTGCTTCCTCGACGGTCTCAAGCAGGTGCGTCCGCGACGACAAGTCGGCCGGCAGCGTGATGGCGCTGATCTCGCCGCTGGCATCTCCCGCTTCGGCCGGCTCGAACGAGCGCGGGCGCAAGGTCGCGATGGTCGGGCCGCCGTCGCTGGTGTACTCTGCAATCGCCGCGCCGCCAAACACTGGCTTGGTCATCACGACCGTGCCGGCCTCGACGCGCAGGCCGGTGCAGTCAGTGGTGATGGCAACGCCCAAGCGGTAGGCCAGCCGAATGGCCGACTCGCGGAAGTCCGGGCCGTGCCCGAACAGCACAACGGCCGGTGCCTCGGCAGCAACGACGGCTGCCAGGGCTGAGACGGTCGGGTCGGGCTGTAGGTCGGCCAGTTGCGGGCTGTCGCCAGTCAGCACCCGGGCCAGGCCCAGCGCCGCGAGGCTGGCAGCCGCGGCGTCCAGTCCGCTGCCAAGCAGCAGTCCAGACAGCCCCGTTTCGAGTTCTGTTGCCAGTCGCTGCCCGGCCCCAACCAGCTCGGCTGAAATCGGTGCAAGCGCGCCGTTGATGGTCTCGGCGACGATGAGAACGCCGCCCTGTTCAGTCATCCGAGTGATCTCCCTGTCCCGTGCGGCTGCACCGCCGCGTACGCTTCGCTGTTCCCGGTAGTCGCGCGTGGTGTTGTGTCGGTGCTGCCGTCGGCGATAATTGGCGGGTGCGGCACGCGGTCGGCGATTGGTCCAACGTGCGTCGCGCTAGATCAGTTTGGCGTCGCGCAGACGGTTCGCCAGGGCGATGCCGGCCGCCTCGGGCGTGTCCGCTTCGATCAATTCGACGCGGGCCTCGCGCTGCTCGACGTAGAGCCGTCGCAGTGTCACCTTGCGGTTACTGGACGCATCGACGCCAAGTTCGGCGGCGGTCCACACCGGGATTTTGGCCCGCCCGGCTGCCATGATGCCGCGCAACGGCGGATACCGTGGCTCGCCGATCTCGCTGGAGACGGCCACGAGTGCTGGCAGCGGCACGTCAACCACCTGATAGCCGTCCTCTATCATCCGCTTGACCTTGAGGCCGGCGGCGCTCGGCTCAATGGCGATGGCCGGGGCAACCGACGGCAACCCGAGCAGTTCAGCGATGCCGAGCGGCACCTGTCCGGCGTCGGTGTCGCTGGCCTGCCGACCGGCCAGGATCAAGTCGTACCCGCCAATCTTGGTGATCGCGGCGGCCAGCACCTGGGCAGTCGTGGCGCTGTCGGCATCGGCCAGGGCAGCATCTTGAATGTGGATCGCCTCGTCAGCACCCATTGCAATGGCGCGCTTCAGGGCGTCGCGAGCCTCCGCGCCGCCAATGGTCACGACGGTGACGCTGCCGCCGTGCTTCTCTTTCAGGCGCAGCGCAGCTTCCAGGGCGTTGGCGTCGTACCCGTTCATCACGGGGGCCACACCACCCGGCGGCAC